>JBAPQQ010000369.1:0-9810 GCA_049280695.1 Mycobacterium sp. | reverse complement strand
GCGCAGAGGTCATCGCCGCCGCCCGGACCGACGTCCTCGGGTCCGTGGCGGCCGTCGAGGCGCTGGGCTTCGCCGTCGCCGACGACGGCACCGTCACACCGCCCGCTCAACCGCCGGCGACCGTTCTCGCGACGTCTGGGGGCGACACCCAACTCGCACGAGAGGTATTGCGCACGGGTGCAGCGGAATTCACTCGCGAAATCGTCGGCAAGCTCGACGCCCTGGCCGCCGCGGACGACGACGCCGCCCACGACATCGAGGCCGCCTTCCACGGCGTCACGTCAGAGCCCACCGCACCCACCGGGCTGGGCGACAACCCGGTGGCGAACTGGCCGACCATGAGCCAGGACGGCATTGCCGCGCAGATCGCCGCGATGACACCCGAGCAGCGCCGCGCACTCATCGAGACGCACCCGCAGCAGGTCGGCAACACCGACGGCGTGCCATGGGACATGCGCGTGGCCGCCAACCGCCTGAACATCGAGCAAGCCATCCTCGACGGGCGCCGCGAGCTCGATCAGACGCCGGACGCCGACAAGCGCGACGCGGTCCAGCGGCGGATCGGGTTCTATCAGGGCCTGCTGTCGGAGGTTCCCGACCCCACCGGCCGGCCCGGCCGCGTGCAGCGCCAGATCCTGGCCTTCGATCCCGCCCGTTCGTCACTCGTCGAAATGATCGGTGACCTCGGCACCGCCAAGAACGTCGGGGTGCTGGTGCCCGGCATGAACACCAGCATCGAGGGCTCGGCGGCCAACACCGAGACCGCCAAGCGATTCGTCCAAGCCGCCCACGGCGACCTGGCGATGATCACGTACCTCGGCGGCCCGTTTCCGCAGGGTGGAATACCCGACGGCATCGACGACGCGATGGACACCCACTACGCCACCGACATGGCGCCGAGGCTGGTGTCGTTCAGCGAGGACGTCAACCGCGTCGTCGACGCGACCGGCCGGGGCATCGCGGTCAGCTACCTCGGCCACTCCTACGGCGGATCGATCCTCGGTACTGCCGAGGCCATGGGTCTGACAGCCGACCGCACCATCTACGTCGAAGCCGCCGGCGCGGGTGTCGGCGTCGACGACCTCGGCGACTGGCACAACGGAAATCCAAATGTGATGCGGTACTCGATGACCGCGCCCGGCGACTGGATCGAGCCGCTGCAAGGGATGCCCCTCAACCCGCACGGCGCCGACCCCGACGAGATGGACGGCGTGATCCGCCTTGCCACCGGCGATTACGACGACGGGCGGCGGATGGCCGGGGTGGACACCCATGGCGACGTTCTCAACGAGCCCTCGGATGCGTGGCGCAACATCCTGGCGGTGATGACGGGCCAGCCGTACAGCGTCGACGTCGACCCGCTCGACTTCCTGCCGCAATGGGCGAGACCGCCGTGGTTGCGCCTGACGGGCTGAGCGCTCGCCGACGGACGCGCCGACAACCGTAGTGTCGGCGTCAATCTGCTTGTGGCAGCAGCGATTCCAGCGCCGATCCGGTGATACGGCGGAACGCCCGACGCGGGCGGTTCTGGTCCAGGACGGCTACCTCGAGCGTCGACACCCCCAGCGTGCGAGCCTCGGCCGAACCCGACCCGTTGCCGCCGGTGCCGGCCTCGAGCGCATTCACCGCCACGCCGACAGCCTCGGCCAGGGTGGCGTTCTCCTGGTAGGAGTCCTTCAGCGCGGTGAGGACCGGCTCCGTCGACCCGCCCATCACGACGTAGTGCGGCTCGTCGTTGATCGAGCCGTCGTAGGTGATGCGGTACAGCTCGGGCGGTCGGGTCTCGCCGAAGTGGGCGACCTCGGCCACGCACAGCTCGACCTCGTACGGCTTGGCCTGCTCTGTGAAGATGGTGCCCAGCGTCTGAGCGTACACGTTGGCCAGCTGGCGGCCCGTCACGTCCCGGCGGTCGTAGGCGTAGCCGCGGGTGTCGGCGAACTGGATGCCGCCGCGGCGCAGGCTGTCGAACTCGTTGAACCGGCCGACGGCGGCGAAACCGACCCGGTCGTAGAGCTCGCTGACCTTCTGCAGCGACCGCGACGGGTTCTCCGCCACGAACAGCACCCCGCCGGCGTACGCCAGCGCCAGAACGCTGCGGCCCCTGGCGATGCCCTTGCGTGCGAGCTCCGAACGCTCGCGCATCGCCTGCTCGGGCGAGATGAAGTACGGGAAGGTCACGGGCCACCCCGCGCATCAGTGGGCTCTGTGAAGTCGGCACGCAAAGTTCTTGTCCGCGAACGGCTTTCGATGATCTCGCGGGCCAGCTCGGCGATGCGCGCCTCGGGCACCTCGGCGGCACCCTCGGCGCTGATGGTCACGGCGGTCGGGAAGATGCCGCGCACCAGGTCCGGACCGCCGGTGGCCGAGTCGTCGTCGGCGGCGTCGTAGAGGCTTTCCACCGCGACCCGAAGGGCCGAATCCGCATCCACCACTTGGGGATAGAGCTTCTTGATCGCCGACCGGGCGAACACCGACCCAGAACCCACCGACTGGTAGCCCTCGTCCTCGATGTTCCAGCCGCCGGCGGCGTCGAACGACACGATCCGCCCGGCTGCTTCGGGGTTGGCGTCGTCGATGTCGTAACCCACCAGCAGCGGGAGCGCCACCAGGCCCTGCAGAGCCGCGCCGAGATTGCCGCGCACCATGATCGCCAGCCGGTTCACCTTGCCGGCGAACGTCAGCGGCACGCCTTCCAGCTTTTCGTAGTGTTCGAGTTCGACGGCATACAGCCGGGCGAACTCCACCGCGATCGCCGCCGTGCCCGCGATCCCCGTCGCGGTGTAGTCGTCGGTGATGTACACCTTCTTGACGTCGCGGCTGGCAATCATGTTGCCCTGGGTGGCGCGCCGGTCGCCGGCGATCACTACACCGCCGGGATAGTTCAACGCGACGATCGTGGTGCCGTGCGCCAACTGCGCGCCGGCCGATCCGACATCGCCGCTGACGGGCAGCAGCTGCGGTGCCTGCCGGCGCAGATATTCAGAAAATGACGACAAGTCCAGCGGGACGGACGAAGCTCCGGAATCGGGTTTTGGGATGGCCAACTGTTCGCGGTGGGGCCAGGTCACTGTCCGCCCTTCTGGACGTATGCCCGCACGAAATCTTCGGCGTTTTCCTCGAGCACGTCGTCGATCTCGTCGAGCAGATCGTCGGTTTCCTCGGTCAGCTTCTCGCGGCGCTCCTGCCCGGCGGCCGCGTTGCCGGTGAGGTCGTCGTCTTCGCCGCCACCACCGCCACGCTTGGTCTGCTCCTGAGCCATCGCTGCCTCCTGCATTGGTCATCGGCGGCCTGCGGGCCGCCGGTGTCTCCACCCTACCGTTCGGAGCCCCGTTTACTGGGCGGACATCACGCCGTGGTGAGCTGGTCCACAAGTTCGGCGGCTGTTTGCACCGACTCCAAGAGCGCGCCGACGTGCGCTTTACTGCCGCGCAGTGGTTCCAGGGTCGGGATGCGCACCAGCGAGTCGCCGCCGAGATCGAAGATCACCGAATCCCAGCTCGCCGCCGCGATGTCGGCACCGAACCGCCGCAGGCATTCGCCGCGGAAGTAGGCGCGGGTATCCGTCGGCGGATTCTCCACCGCGTCGAGCACCTGCTGCTCGGTGATGAGCCGCTTCATCGATCCGCGCGCCACCAGCCGGTTGTAGAGACCCTTGTCCAGCCGCACGTCCGAATACTGAAGGTCGACGAGATGCAGGCGCGGCGCCGACCAGCCGAGGTTCTCCCGGTGCCGGAAGCCGTCGAGCAGCCGCAGCTTGGCCGGCCAGTCGAGCAGTTCGGCGCACTCCATCGGATCGCGCTCCAGCAGGTCGAGCACCTCGGCCCAGGTCTGCACGACGTGTGCGGCGCGCTTGTCGGGATCGCGGCTGTCCACCAGCTTTGCCACCCGGTCCAGGTAGATGCGCTGCAGCGCCAGGCCGGTCAGCTCGCGCCCGTCGGCAAGCGCCACGGTGGCCCGCAGCGTGGGATCGCGGCTAATCACGTGGACCGCGTGGACGGGCCGCGCCAGCGCCAAATCGGACAGATCGATGCCGTACTCGATCAGGTCGAGCACCAGCGCGGTGGCGCCGAGCTTCAGATATGTCGACGTCTCGGCGAGGTTCGCGTCGCCGATGATGACGTGCAGCCGCCGGTACTTGTCGGCGTCGGCGTGCGGCTCGTCGCGGGTGTTGATGATGCCCCGCTTGAGTGTGGTCTCCAGTCCGACCTCGACCTCGATGTAGTCGGCGCGCTGCGACAGCTGGAACCCGGGCTCGTCGCCGGCCGGCCCGATCCCGACCCGGCCCGACCCGGTGATCACCTGCCGCGACACCAGGAACGGCGTCAGCCCGGCGATCACCGCCGAGAACGGGGTCTGCCGGCTCATCAGGTAGTTCTCGTGCGAGCCGTACGACGCACCCTTGCCGTCCACGTTGTTCTTGTACAGCTGCAGCTTGGCCGCGCCGGGCACGCTCGCGACGTGGCGTGCGGCCGCCTCCATGACGCGCTCGCCGGCCTTGTCCCAGATCACCGCGTCCAGCGGGTCGGTGCACTCCGGCGCGGAGTACTCCGGGTGCGCGTGGTCGACGTACAACCGGGCGCCGTTGGTCAGGATCATGTTCGCCGCGCCCACCTCGTCGGCGTCGACGATCGGCGGCGGCCCGGCCGTGCGGGACAGGTCGAACCCACGGGCGTCACGCAGCGGCGACTCCACCTCGTAGTCCCACCGGGTGCGCTTGGCGCGCTGGATGCCCGCGGCGGCGGCGTAGGCCAGCACCGCCTGCGTCGACGTCAGAATCGGATTCGCGGTCGGGTCGGACGGCGACGAAATGCCGTACTCGACCTCGGTCCCGATAATCCGTTGCATTGCTTCAGCCTAAAGCGTGCCGTGACGCTGCAAGATGTTCCCCATGCCGACACCCGTCGCAGCCGAGCGGTGGTTCCTCGACAACGGGTTGCCGTCGGTGCTGACGCGCCGTGCCAGATGGCGCGGGCTGTGGCCTCGTTCTGCGCCGGTGCTCGCCGGGTTTGCCGCGCTCATGGTGGTCGGCACGGTGATCTTTCTGCTCGTCGGCACGCTCGACGTCGACATCGAAACCGAGCCGTCCACAGCGGAGTGGATCGTCCTCGGCCTGATCGCCGCCTCCGTTCCGCTGATCGTCGCCACCGGCTGGCTGGTGTCGCGGCTGCACAGCTCCCGGGCACGCTTCGTGGCGGCCACCACTGCGGCGGTGGTCGCCCTCGCCGGCGACGCCGTGACCGGGGACGCCTTCGACGTCGCCGGCTCGGCTTTCGGGCTTGTGGTCGTGCCGCTGCTGACGGCGACGGGCCTCGGCTCGGTGCTGGGATGGGCGCTGCGACTGGCCGCGTCGCAGTTCTCTTTGGTGGGGCAGTTGGTGCTGCGGGCGCTGCCGGTGGTGCTGCTGACGGTGCTGGTGTTCTTCAACTCCCCGGTGTGGCTGATGGTGTCGACGGTCAGCCGTGCCCGGCTGTGGCTGGCGCTGATGTTCCTCGGCGCGATCGCCGCGGTCTTCCTGATCTCCAGCACGCTCGAGCGGGTGCGACCGATCCTGCGGTCCCCGGGTGAACCGCCCCCCGAGGCCGGCGGGCTGGCGGACACGCCGTTCGATTCGATGCCCGACCCCGCCTCCGCCGCCCCGCTGAGCCGCCGGGAACGGTTCAACGTGTTGTTCGTGCTGATCGTGTCCCAACTGGCTCAGGTGTTGACCGTGGCGGTATTCACCGCATTGCTCTTCTTCGTCTTGGGTCTGATCCTGCTCAATTCGGAGCTGCTCGCGGCGCTGACCCGCAATCCGGTCAGCGACGGGCAACTGCTGTGGATGACCGTCCCGGTGCCCAACTCGCTCATCCAGATCACGCTGTTCCTGGCGGCGCTGACGTTCATGTACCTCAGCGCCAGGGCCGTGGGCGACGCCGAGTACCGCTCGCATTTCCTGGATCCGCTGATCGACGACCTGCGGCTGGCGCTGGCGGCACGCAACCGGTACCGGGCCGCGGTCACTCGACGGGAACGGCCTCGACCGGGCTGAAGGGTGGCTCGCTACGCCTCACCCAGGACGACCTGGCCAACAGCTACTCGCTGGAGACCAATCAGAGCTTGTAACCGATGGCGCGCAGCAGATCACGGCGCGCGGCCACGTCGTCCACGGTTTCCACGCCCAGCGGGGGCTCTCCGTCGATCACGCCGACGATGCCCCGGCCACGCGCGGTGACCGCCACCAGCACGTCCACCGGGTTGGCGGTGGCGCAGTAGATCGAGCACACTTCCGGCACCGCCTTGATCGGGTTGAGCACGTTGACCGGAAACCCGTCACGCAAGAAGATCACGAAGCTGTGCCCGGCCCCGATGGCCAGCGCGTTGCGGGTGGCCAGCTCGACCAGCTCGGGGTCGTTGCCGCTGCGGCGAACCAGCCGGGGTCCTGAGGCCTCGCAGAACGCCAGTCCGAATTTCAGCGGCCCGCCGACTCCCACCAATGCCTCGTGTAGGTCCTCGACCGTCTTGATGAAATGCGCCTGCCCGACGACGACGTTGAGGTCGACGGGCTTCTCGAGGGGCACCACATCCCACGACACGGGCGAAGAAGCCATGCTCGCTACAGGTACTGGCCGAGGTTGCTCTCGGTGTCGATGGCACGCGATGCGCTGCTGCTCTTGCCGGTGACCAGCGTGCGGATGTAGACGATCCGCTCGCCCTTCTTGCCCGAGATCCGCGCCCAGTCGTCGGGGTTGGTGGTGTTGGGCAGGTCCTCGTTCTCGGCGAACTCGTCGACGATCGAGTCGAGCAGATGCTGGATACGCAGACCCGGCTGGCTGGTTTCCAGCACCGACTTGATCGCGTACTTCTTCGCGCGGTCGACGACGTTCTGGATCATCGCCCCGGAGTTGAAGTCCTTGAAGTACATGACTTCCTTGTCGCCGTTGGCGTACGTCACTTCGAGAAACCGGTTGTCGTCGATCTCGGCGTACATCCGCTCGACGACCTTCTCGATCATCGCCTTGATGCACAGTGTCCGGTCGCCGCCGAACTCGGCGAGGTCCTCGGCGTGCAGCGGCAGTTCCTCGGTGAGGTACTTGCTGAAGATGTCCTGCGCCGCCTCGGCGTCGGGCCGCTCGATCTTGATCTTGACGTCCAGCCGGCCGGGCCGCAAGATCGCCGGGTCGATCATGTCCTCGCGGTTGGACGCGCCGATAACGATGACGTTCTCGAGCCCCTCGACGCCGTCGATCTCGCTCAGCAGCTGCGGCACGACCGTGGTCTCCACGTCCGAGCTGACCCCGGTGCCGCGGGTGCGGAAGATCGAGTCCATCTCGTCGAAGAACACGATCACCGGTGTGCCTTCGGACGCCTTCTCGCGGGCGCGCTGGAAGATCAACCGGATGTGGCGCTCGGTTTCGCCGACGAACTTGTTCAGCAGCTCCGGGCCTTTGATGTTGAGGAAGTACGACTTCGCCTCGCGAGAGTCGTCGCCGCGGACCTCGGCCATCTTCTTGGCCAGCGAGTTGGCCACGGCCTTGGCGATCAGCGTCTTGCCGCAGCCGGGCGGGCCGTACAGCAAGACGCCTTTGGGCGGGCGCAGCATGTACTCCCGGTAGAGCTCCTTGTGCAGGAAAGGCAACTCGACCGCGTCGCGGATCTGCTCGATCTGCCGGGTCAGCCCGCCGATGTCGATGTAGCTGACGTCGGGCACCTCCTCGAGCACGAGATCTTCGACCTCGGCCTTCGGGATGCGCTCGAATGCATAACCGGCCTTGGTGTCCACCAGCAGCGAGTCGCCCGGCCGCAGCCGGCGGGGCCGGTCGAGCTCGTCCAGCGCCTCGGCCACCTCGGGCGCCATGTCCTCGGCCGTCAGCAGCGGCTCGGCCAACCAGACGATGCGCTCCTCATCGGCATGACCGACCACCAGCGCGCGGTGGCCGTCGGAAAGGATCTCGCGCAGGGTGCTGATCTCGCCGACCGCCTCGAAACGACCCGCCTCGACGACCGTGAGCGCCTCGTTCAGCCGGACCGTCTGGCCCTGCTTCAGCGACTGCACCTCGATGTTGGGCGAGCAGGTCAGCCGCATCTTGCGGCCGGAGGTGAAGACGTCGACGGTGTCGTCGTCTTGAACCGAAAGCAGGACGCCGTACCCACTCGGCGGCTGGCCGAGACGGTCGACCTCTTCGCGCAGCGCCAACAACTGCTGCCGAGCCTCTTTAAGTGTTTCCATTAATTTTGCGTTTCGCGCCGCCAGCGAGTCGAGACGCGCCTCGAGCTGGTGGACATCGCGCGCACTGCGCAGCCCACCCTGAGCGCTAAGAGTGGATTCCAGTTGGTCCCGAAGGGCCGCGGCCTCGCGGCGCAACTCCTCCAGTTCGGCAGCGTCGTCGCTGGACATCGGTGTTCCGAAGTCCGAACCCTCAGACTCACTCATGTTGCGCTCCTCTCCCGCACCTGAAGTTCGTACGGTGGATACTCCAACGCTACCGGCGAATGCCCGTTCGCGTGCGGTGTAAAAACCGGGCGCGTCGACTGAACTGCTAGCGTTACGTTTTCGCCGGGCGGAACGAAAGGAACCTTGTGAGCCTGAAAACCCTAACCACTGGTGTCGCAGCGGCCGCTCTGGTCGGTGCCGCGGCCGTCGGTGTGACCTCAATTGCATCTGTCCCTACAACCGCGTCGCCGGCGATCACGCCCGTGGTGTTCGGCGCGCCGCTACCGCTGGACAGCGACCCGGCACTCGGCGGTCAGCTGGCCGGCATCCTGAGCCAGATCGCCAACGGCACGACGGTCACCGAGAACGCCGCTCTGATCCAGGGCGGCGTCGGCATCCTCGAAGGCCGGCAAGCGAACAAGGTCTTGACCCAAGCTCGCCAGAACGGCTCACTGCCCCTCGATATCTCGGTGTCCGGCGTCTCGCCACCTGCCGCGGACGGCTCGGTGACGGCACAGGTCACCGCTTCGGGCCCGCACCTGGCGCCCGTCACCAGGCCGGTCGTCTTCGTGCCCGGCGGACCCCAGGGCTGGATGGTGTCGAAGTCCTCGGCCGTGGGGCTGCTTCAGGCGGCGATGACCTGAGGTTGATTCGTTTGACGGCGCGGCGGCGTCCAACGGCCCTGGTCGTGGTCGCCGCCGCGCTGTTGCTAGGTGTGGCATGCGGCAACGACAAGCACCCGGCGGCTTCGGAGTCCTCGTCGGCGACGAGCACCCCGTCGTCGGTGGTTGCCGCACCGCCCTCGGAAACACCGTTGCCGCCGCCCGAGGCCCTCACCGACGTGCTGTACCGGCTGTCGGACACTTCCGTTCCCGGTGACCAAAAGGTCGGTCTGGTCGAAGATGCCGGCGCCGGCGACGCAGAAAAGCTCGACAAGTTCGGCAAGGCCCTCCAGGACAGCGGCTACACACCGGTCGGGTTCACCGCCGAGAACATCGCCTGGGCCACCGACCCGCCGGGCAGCGTGACGGCCGACGTGACCGTGCACAGCCAGAACCCGGCCATGACCAACGGGTTCACGTTCCCCATGGAGTTCAAGCCCGACCCGCACGGTGGCTGGCAACTGTCGAAGACAACGGCCGACATCCTGCTGACCTACAACCAGAATCCCGCGTTGCCGACACCGACGGGCTGAGCCCGATGTGGATCGGGTGGCTGGAACTCGACTTGCTGCTCGGCGACGTGCACTCACTGAAAGAGAAGCGGTCGGTGGTGCGGCCCCTGGTCGCCGAACTGCGCCGGCGGTTTTCGGTGTCGGCGGCCGAAACCGGCGCCCTGGAGCTCTATCGCCGCGCCGGGGTGGGCGTGGCGGTGACTGCGGTCGACCGCGCACACGTGGT
>JBAPQQ010000368.1:0-3524 GCA_049280695.1 Mycobacterium sp. | reverse complement strand
GTACCGCATCGGCCGGGCGCTGCGACGCCAGCCTGTTGCGGACGGCCTCCTCGACGGACCGGTCGGCGTCGGTGACGGGCGTGAGATCGGGTTTGGTGTCGACGTGCAGGTCGACGGCGCCGAACCTCGGCACGGTCAGCGCGTCGGCGTCGTCGGCCAGCGCCAACGCCAGCGCCAGGTCGTCGGGCCTCTCGCGCATGTCAGCAGTCCTACCATGAGGGAGTGTGGGAGATCTTCTGGATAATCGTGGTCCTCGGCGCGCTCGCCGTGGTGGCGGCCCCGTGGCTGAGGCGCCGCCGGCCGCCGGCCGACGCGGTGAACGGCACGCTGCTGATCACCGGGGTGAGCCCGCGGCCGGACGCCACCGGCGAGCAGTTCGTCACCGTGACTGGCGTGATCAACGGCCCCACCGTGAACGAGCACGTGGTGTATCAGCGGATGGCGGTCCACGCCGACAACTGGCCCAGGATCGGCGAACTCATTCCGGTGGTCTATTCCCCGAAGAACCCGGACAACTGGAACCTCGCACCGCCCGAGCCGTCTGTATAGCAACCGATTCACCACGGTGGTGGCATCTCGCAGCCAACGCCCGTCAGCCGTGCCCGATCCGCAGCAGCTCCTCGATGTTGGCCAGTTTCACCCGCGGCCGGCCGTGGGGCTCGCCCGTGGTGCGTTCGTGGCGGTCGATGAGCTGCCAGTGCTCGTCGGTCACCACCTTCGGCTGCCGGGACAGCAGCCATTCCCGCAGCGAGTCGGAGTACCCCTCGTCGTGGGCAGGCTCGGCAAGGTCGGCGACCAGCGTGTCGACGGTGTGCTGCGAGTCGCTCTTGTTGCTGCCGATCACGCCCGACGGGCCGCGTTTGATCCAGCCGACGACGTACTCGTTGCGGCTGCCGTCGATGCGGCCCTCGGTGTGCGGGATCGTGCCGCTGCGGTCGTCGAACGGCAGACCCGGAGTCGGCACCCCGCGGTATCCGACCGCGCGCACCACCAGCTGCGCGGGCACGGTCTCGCGCTCGCCGGTGTCGCGGGCGGCCAGCCGTCCGCTCTCGTCGGCGACAAGCTCGTTGCGGCCGAGCACCACCTCCTGCACGTGTCCGTCGCCGCGGATCTCGATCGGCGACGTGCGGAAGCGGAACACGATCCGCCGGTTGCCCGGGGTCGGCGTGTTCTCGGCGAACTTGCGCAACACCTTCAGGTTGTTCTTCACGGTCTTGCCCGCGGCCTCGGCGTCCTCGTCGGTGATGTCCGCCACGTCGGCCGGGTCGACGAGGACGTCGACCCCTTCGAGGCCCTTCAGGTCGCCGAGCTCGCGCAGTTCCAAGGTGGTGAACGTGGCCTGCAGCGGGCCGCGCCGCCCGATGATCACCACTTCCTCGACTCCGCGCGGGTCCAGCAGCTCCAGCGCGTGGTCGGCGATGTCGGTGGTGCGCAGCTCGCCGGGATCGGTGACCAGGATGCGGGCGACGTCCAGCGCCACGTTGCCGTTACCGACGACGATCGCCCGCTCACCGGTCAGATCCAGCGGCATCGTCTCGTAGTGCGGGTGGGCGTTGTACCAGCCGACCAGCTCCGTGGCCGCGACCGAGCCGGGCAGATCCTCGCCCGGTATCCGCAGCGGCTTGTCGGCCTGGGCGCCCACCGCGTAGATGACCGCGTCGTAGCGTTCGGCCAGCTCACCGGCGTGCACGTGCTGACCGACCGCGATGTTGCCGAAGAACCGGAACCGCGGGTGCAGAGCGGTCTTCTCGAACTGCGCGCTGATCGACTTGATCTTCGGGTGATCAGGCGCCACTCCGGAGCGCACCAGACCCCACGGCGTCGGCAGCATCTCGAGCATGTCGACGTGGACGTCGATCGGTTCGGCCGCGTCGGCCAGCTTCAGCAGCGACGCCGCTGCGAAATAGCCCGACGGCCCTGAGCCGACGATCGCCACATAGTAAGGGCGCATCTTCTTCAAGCCTCTCCGATTTGTTCCGGATCCGATGCTAGACGTGCCCAGATCCATGAACTGCGGTGCGCCGAGATTGAACTCAGGCAGGTCGTCTGTCGCACTTTTCCGGCCCGAGTTCAATCTCGGCGCTGACATCGGCGACGCTGCGGTGGACGACCGGCGGGTAGCCTGGGCAGCCGTGGATCCCGACCGTCAAGCCGACATCGCGGCGCTCGACTCGACGCTGACCAGCGTCGAGCGGGTGCTCGACCTCGACGGTCTGCGGGCCCGCATCGAGAAGCTCGAACACGAGGCCTCCGATCCCAAGTTGTGGGACGACCAGAGCAGAGCCCAACGGGTGACCAGTGAGTTGTCCCACGCCCAGGGCGAGCTGCGCCGGGTGGAGGACCTGCGCCGCCGGCTCGACGACCTGCCGGTGTTCTACGAACTGGCGGCCGAAGAGGGCAGTAGTGACGAGCTGGCCGAGGCGGACAGCGAGCTGAAGTCGCTGCGTGCGGACATCGAGGCGATGGAGGTCCGCACGCTGCTGTCCGGCGAGTACGACGAGCGCGAGGCGCTGCTGACGATCCGGTCCGGAGCGGGCGGGGTCGACGCCGCCGACTGGGCCGAGATGTTGATGCGGATGTATGTCCGCTGGGCAGAGAAGCACAAGTACTCGGTGGAGATCTTCGACACGTCGTACGCCGAAGAGGCCGGCATCAAGAGCACGACGTTCGCGGTGCACGCCCCGTTCGCGTACGGCACGTTGTCGGTGGAGCAGGGCACGCACCGGCTGGTGCGGATCAGCCCGTTCGACAACCAGAGTCGTCGTCAGACATCGTTCGCAGAAGTCGAGGTGCTGCCTGTGGTGGCGACCACAGACCACATCGACATCCCGGAAAGCGATGTGCGCGTTGACGTGTACCGATCCAGCGGGCCTGGCGGACAATCCGTGAATACCACCGATTCGGCGGTTCGACTTACGCACATCCCGACCGGTATCGTGGTCACCTGCCAGAACGAGAAGTCGCAGTTGCAGAACAAGGTGTCGGCGATGCGCGTGCTTCAGGCGAAGTTGTTGGAACGCAAGCGTTCAGAAGAACGTGCCGAGTTGGATGCGTTGAAGGGCGACGGCGGCAGTTCGTGGGGTAACCAGATGCGTTCCTACGTGCTGCACCCGTACCAGATGGTGAAGGACCTGCGCACCGACTACGAGGTCGGCAACCCGGCTGCGGTACTGGACGGAGACATCGACGGATTCCTGGAAGCGGGAATCCGGTGGCGTAACAGAAAAGATGACGATTAACAGTTACCTGGCGATGCCGCTTGCCGATCGGTGGCGGGACTTTTGGCACGGCGACATCGGCGAATGGATCCTTGGCCGCGGACTGCGGATCGCGCTGCTGGTCGTCGGTGCACTACTGGCCGCGCGCTGCATCAGTTGGATGGCGCGAAGGATCACCCGGCGCATCGACGAAGACTTCGAGGAAAGCGACCAGCTGGTGCGCTCGGAGGCTGCCAAGCACCGCCAGGCGGTGGCCTCGGTGATCTCCTGGGTGTCGATCGCGCTGCTGTTCGTCGTCGTGGCGGT
>JBAPQQ010000367.1:0-1594 GCA_049280695.1 Mycobacterium sp. | reverse complement strand
GAAAGCGTCGACCAGGTCGTCGCCGACCACGCGCTCGACGAGCTCTACGGCGAACCGGCTGCCGACGACCGCCGCTGCGGCAAGTGCCTTGTTGGTCTCCGCCGGAAGCCGAGAAAGCCTGCGGCTCACGGCTTCACGAACCCCTTGTGGCAGCGTGCTCGGATCCCAATGACCGCCGCTTTCGTCGACATGGCGCAGCGCCTCGATGAGGAAGAACGGATTGCCACCGGTGACTGAGGCCAGCGCCCGGGCCAGCTCTTCGTCGTCGTAGCCGGCCTCGGCGACGTAGGCGGTCACGTCCTCCTCGTCGAGGCCACTCAGACTGATGCGGTTGGCGGTGCCGTCGCGGTGCAGGTCGGCGAGCATCGCCGCGAGAGGATGAGAGCGGTCGAGGTCGGTGCTGCGGTACGTGCCGACGATCTGCACGCGGGCGTGCTCGCCGAAGCGCAGGAGATGCCGCATCAGGAGCAGGGTGGGTTTGGCGGCCCAGTGCAGGTCGTCGAGGATCAGAACGACGGGTGCGCTCGCAGAAGCGACTTCGAGCAGTGCGACGACCGCGTCGAACAGGGCATAGCGTTCGGTGTCCGGATCGGCTCGTGTTGGCGCGGCTAAATCGGGCAGGATGTCGATCAGCGCGGGAACCAGCGGAATCAGTGCCTCCACACCGCGCAGTCCGCGCAGCCGGCTGGCACCGAGGCACGGCATCAGTGAACGCAGAGCCTCGGCGAACGGCTGGTACGGCGCCCCGAGGTCCTCGTCGCAGCGGCCGTAAAGTACGACGGCGCCTTGCTCGTAGGCCTGCCGGGACCATTCGCCGCCAAGCCGCGTCTTGCCCACGCCCGGTTCACCGGCGATCAGCACCGCACGCGTTCCGCCAGTGAGCGCGTTCTGCCACGTGGTGAAGAGCCGCTGGAGTTCGCGTCCACGCCCGACGAATGGGCCGGGTCCGGCGAGCACCGCAGGCACGACGGGCCGCTCGATGTGCGGATCGCTCGTGGGCTCCTGCTGAAGTAGCTCGTCCATTCCGAGACGAAGTTCGAACACGTGCTCCGGGCGCGCGAGGTTGCGCAACTGGCGCATCCCGAGGTCGGCGAGCACCACGTCGTCGCGCAGCGTGTCGACGACGAGTTCCGCGGTTGCGCCGGAGCACAAGATCTGTCCACCCAAGGCCAGCGACCGCAGGCGCGCAGCCCGGTTCACCGCGCGACCGAAGTAGTCGCCGTCGCGAAGCTCGACCTCTCCGGTGTGCAGGGCCACGCGAATACGCATCGGCTCGACCAGTGCCCACGGCTCGTGCGTGATCGCGTCCTGCAACTCGATGGCGGCAGCGGCCGCCGCCGACGGCCGCTCGAAGACCGAGAACGTTGCATCCCCTTCGCCGCGCGTCTTGACCAGCCGTCCTCCGCGCGACGTGACGACCTGTTCGACGAGTTCGTCGTGGCGGGCGAGCGCCACGGCCATCGCATCGGCATCGGCCTCCCAAGCGGCGGTGGACCCTTCGATGTCGGTGAGCAGGAAGGTCACGGCGCGCATGATCGTCGGTAGTTGCTGCGCGACAGGCATTTCCAGCGCAGAGTCCTGGGCGACGATCGCG
>JBAPQQ010000366.1:0-2644 GCA_049280695.1 Mycobacterium sp. | reverse complement strand
AGCCGCGAATCCTGTTGTGGCGCGTACACACCGACGTCGGCGACAACCGTTTCGCAAGGGTCGGGGGCGGTGATCGTCACCGGGTGCCCGCTTCCGACGGTGGGATGAACGGGATCATGCTGGCCTTTCGACGGCGGTGTCGTGGATCGCATAATTGATGCCCTCGGACATGTGACCTCAAACCCACCGTAAGACGGACGTCACACATCGGCGGTGTTTGTCCGCGCGGCGGCCCGGGAACCCGCTCACGGTGAAGGCTTCCGACATCGTCGCAGTGCCCCTGCAGTGGGGATCCGCCATCCGCCGCCGGCGGGTCTTTCACCCGGTCGGGGTGATGGCGAACGGTTCCCTCGAGCGCCTCGCACCGCCAGGTGAGGGACTGCCGATGGAGTCGTCCGACGTGCTGGGCCGGGTGTCGAAGGCGGTCGGCCTGCCCGGTGGGCTGCCCGACATCATCGGGCTTGCGGTGCGCATCCCACCGCAGCCGTTCGCGGCCACACCGTGGGACATCCTGATGGCGTCGGCCGGCTCAGGCCTCGTCACGCGGTTCGCGTTGCGTCCGGTCGCGTCGTGGCACGCCTCCCTGTCGAGCCTGATGCCGCTGCGCTACGACGGGAAGTACTGGTGGGTGCGCGCGAAGATGACCTCGGAGTTGAACGCAGAGGGGCTTGCGCTCGACGATATCGCCGACCAGATCGACCGCGGCGGCGTCGAGTTCGAACTCGACCAGGCCGCAGGCACCGAAGACTTTCGGCCGCTGGCCCGGGTGCGGTTCGACGAGGTGGTGCCCGCCGGCCCGTCCAACGAAGTCGCGTTCGACCCGACCCTGCACACGGCGCCCGGGGTCAAGCTCGCCCCCGAATGGCTGACCGACATCCGCCAGCGCGCCTACGAGCGCAGCCGCGCAGGTCGTCCCGACTGACGGCCTGTCCCGGTGATCAGCCGGGCCTGCCCTCCGCATCCGGCGGCCGAGAGTCCTCGATGGCCCTGGCCGACAATACTTTTCGACGTTTCAGCGCTCTCGCCGCGGCGCCGCGTCGCGCAATGCCGCCAGCAGAGGCTTGGCCGCTTCGGCGAGGAAGCGGTCCTGCGTCTCGCCACCGATCTGCACCAGTGCGATGTCGGTGAAGCCGGCCTCCCAGTACTCGCGGACGGCCTCCACGATCGCGTCGAGATCGGGCCCGCAGGGAATGCTCTCCGCCACGTCCTCCGGCCGCACGAACTGCGTCGCCGCCGCGAAGCCCGCGGTCGTCGACAGGTCGGCGTTGACCGGCCAGCCGCCGCCGAACCAGCGGAACTGGTCGTGCGCGCGCTGCACGGCGGCGTCGCGGTCGGGATCCCAGCACACCGGGATCTGGCCGATCACCCGGCCGTGGCCCGGCAACCCCGTCGCGCGACGCGCGTCGTGCCATGAATGCACCAGACTCTCGTCCGGCTCGACCGCGATGAGGTGGTCGCCGAGCGGCGCGAAGGCGTGCACCGACTTCTCCCCCGACACCGCGATGCCGATCGGCACCGGCGTCTCGGGCAGGTCCCACAGCCGCGCGGAGTCGACCTGGTAGTACTGCCCTTTCCAGCTGACCAGTTCGCCGCCGAACAACTCGCGGATGATCTCGACGGCTTCCTTGAGCATCTCCTGGCGGCGGTCCACCGACGGCCAACCACGGCCGACGACGTGCTCGTTGAGGTTCTCACCGCTGCCCAGTCCGAGGGTGAACCGGCCGTCGGCGAGGATCTGCAGCGTCGCGGCCTTCTGCGCGACGACAGCGGGGTGGTAGCGCATCGTGGGGCACGTCACGTACGTCGCCAACTCGACCTGCTCGGTGGCGTGCGCGACCGCGCCGAGCACCGTCCACGCGTACGGTCCATGACCCTGCGAGCTCAGCCACGGGAAGTAGTGGTCGCTGCACACCTCGAAGTCGAAGCCCGCATCCTCGGCCGAAATCGCATACCGGACAAGATCTTTCGGCCCGCTCTGTTCGGTCATCAGGGTGTAGCCAAACCGCGTCATGGGTGGCGGATACCCCTCCCCTGCGCCGCGAAAACGGCTACAGCCGCTCTTTGACCGCCTCCGCCAACCGTGCGCCGTCGGCCTTGCCGGCGGCGATCGCGGTCGCCGCCTTCATCACTTGCCCCATCTGCTTGGTCGTCGGGCGCTCGCCGATCTCCTCGGCCACCTGGGCGATCGCGGTGTCGGCGACGTCGGCCACCTCCGCTTCGGTGAGCGGTGTCGGCAGGTACTCGTCGACCACCCGCGCCTCGGCATGCTCGTTGGCGGCCAGTTCGCCGCGGCCGTTCTGCGTGTAGATCTCCGCTGCCTCCCCACGCTTTCGGGACTCCCTGGCCAGAACCTTGAGCACCTCGTCGTCGGTCAGCTCCCGGGACTGCTTGCCTGATACCTCCTCGTTGCGGATCGCGGAGATCACCATCCGAAGGGTCGCCGTGCGCAGTCGATCCTGGGCCTTCATCGCCGCGGTCAGGTCCGCCTGGAGCCGAGCTTTCAATTCCGCCATAGCCGCAGACGCTACCTTTGTTTGCGCAACGCCATGCCGCTAGTGAGGATGGTCCGCATGACCGACGACGACGGGGGTGTCCGTCCTGCGGCACCGTCGTCGCCGCCGCCCACCGCGTACCCGACCCATCC
>JBAPQQ010000365.1:0-2708 GCA_049280695.1 Mycobacterium sp. | reverse complement strand
ACCAGGGAGCGCGCACCCGGTTCTTCGACGACTATCTCCGGGCCGCCGTCGCCGCCGGCGTGCGGCAGGTCGTCATCGTCGCCGCCGGTCTGGATTCCCGCGCGTACCGGCTCGCCTGGCCGGACCGTACCGTCGTGTTCGAAGTCGACCGCCCCAAGGTGCTGGAGTTCAAGCGTGAGGTGTTGTCCGACCATGGCGACGCCCCCACGGCCGAACGCCGGGAGGTGACCGCCGATCTCCGCGAAGATTGGCCGAAGCTGTTGCAGGACAAGGGCTTCGAGAGGGCTAAGCCGTCGGCATGGCTGGTGGAGGGACTGCTGATGTACCTCCCGGCCGAGGTCCGCGACCAGCTTTACACGGGTATCGACTCGCTGTCCGCCGTGGGCAGCCATGTGGCTCTGGAGGACATGCACCAATTGGACAGCGGCGCGGTCGACGCCAAGCGTGCCGAGGAACAGGCGAACCCTGCGTACGCGAGTCAGTTCTTCAGCCTGATCTACAACGAGGAACACCGCGGCGCCGCGCAGTGGTTCGGCGAGCACGGCTGGGATGTCGCGGGCGTGCTGGCGGTCGACTACTTCCGGAAGCTGGGTCAACCGGTGCCGCCGCCGGGCACCGACGGCGGGCAGATGTTGCGCTCGGGCGGCTTGGTGACGGCGACGAAGCGTTAGCCCCAGCGGACGGCGGTCTCACTCAGCGTCGTCCAGCGGACGGACGTGACGTCCGGGTCCACGGTAAGCGCTCGGACCGCATCCTCGAGGAGTTCGTCGTGACGCGCCGGCGCGGAAAGCTGGGCGCGCAGCCTGATTTCGCTCGGGGTCGTCGCACTCACCGAACGCAACGAGGTCAGCTGCAGGCCGGGCTGCGTCAACGCGTCGAGGAGCCGCACCTTTACCCGCGCCTCGGCGTCGGCTGCGCACTCGACCTCGAAAACGTAGTCTGCAGGCGGGATTTCACGACCCGTTCGCGATCGCGCCCGGTCCATCCGGGCGGCCAGCGGGTACAGCAACGTGTTGCCCAGGACGATGATGCCGGCGCCGACGATCGCTTCCCGCCACATCCACGCCCCCGCAAGCGCGCCGACCGCGGCCGTCGCCCACAGGGTCGCCGCGGTGTTCAGGCCGGTCACCGACGAGCCCTGCTTCATGATCACGCCCGCGCCGAGAAAGCCGATCCCGGTGACGATCTGGGCGGCCACCCGCGTCGGGTCCTGGTCGTGGTGAAACGTGTAGGCGCCGAGGATAAGGAACAGTGCCGCGCCCATGCTGACCAACGCCATCGTCTGCAGACCGGCCATCCGCGCTCGCCACTGACGCTCGATGCCGATCGCGACGCCGAGCAGCGTGGCCAACCCGACGCGGACCATCAACTCCAGCGCCGGCATCGTCATGCCGAAAATCATCCCGCACCAGCGTCATGCCGGGTGCGGGACACGCTAGACGAACATGAACTCGCGCAGGAACCGCGTCATCCGCCGTAGGTACTCCGGCTGGCTGACGTGCAGAATGTGGTTGCCGGGGAACCAGTGCAGGTGGCAGTGATCCCAGTGGTGCCATAGCATTTCGGCCTGCTCGGGCGGCGCGAGCCGGTCGCCCAGCCCGGTGATGATGAGACGGCGGTCCCGCGCCACCAGCGGCGCGTAGTTGAGCGGCGAATGGTAGGCCGAGGCTGCGACGAACTCGTCGAGCTTGACCTGACCGAGCCTGCGTCCCAACGTGAACAGCTTGCTCGCGGGGAACCAGTCCTCGAGTTCGTCCTGGATCGACACCACCGGAACGTTCGGGATGACCGCCGCGAGCCTGTCCTCGACGCCGGCGATGAGCGCGGTGGTGTAGCCGCCCAGCGAGATGCCGGTCAGGGCGATCTTGTCGACACCGGTGAACTCGAGATAGTCGACGAGCGAGCGGAAGTCGTGCACGGCCTGAGCCATGGCCTCCGCGAAGCCCGTGAGCCCGCCCGCGAAGTAGCCGTATCCGCTGAAGGGCGAATACTTTTCGGCGCGCCGGCCGTGGAACGGCAGCGTGTAGAGCAGCACGTCGTAACCGGAGCGGTAGAACCACGGCAATGACATCCACAGCCCGTTCAGCAGATATGGCGAGCCCATGAAACCGTGGATCAGGCACAGGGTGGGATGCGGCCCGTCCTCGTGACGCCAGTGCTGCGCGCGGACCACGTTGTTGCGCTCGAAGCGTCGCCACCGGTCCCGCATGGCGGGGTTGACGGGCACGAAGCTGCTGTCGAACTGGATGTTGTGCACGCGGCCGTGGGCCAGCCACTCGGCGACGGGGTTGGCCGGGCGCGAGTAGATGCGCGGTGGCTCCTGCGGGGCCGGGAACGACGTCACCGGGTCGTGCTCGGCCGCCAACTCGGCGTAGAAGGCCATGTTGTCGCGCTCGCGGACGGTGTCGGGGCGATGCAGGAGTTCCGCGGCGACCGGAGGCAGCATCGCCGCCCCGACAAGCGACGCCACGAAGGTGCGCAACCCGATGTCGGCGAAGGCGGAGGCGTCGACGATCAGCCGCTGACTCGCGGACAGGTCCGAGCGGTCCGGCAGTCCGCGGACGCCGGCGTCGGCTCCGGGGACGTCGGGTACCGGTACGCGAGGATCGACGCGGTCCGCCCTTGACGTCATTGTCGGGCCGTCAGCGGGTCGGTGTCGGAGTGGTGGGCTGCAACGACGCGCACGCCTTCAGCGCGTTGTCCCAGGT
>JBAPQQ010000364.1:0-13135 GCA_049280695.1 Mycobacterium sp. | reverse complement strand
ATGATGCCCGCCGCGTGCGCGATCATCGGCACGGTTCCGCCCCAGGCAAACACCAGGATGTCGCCGTTCTCGAGCAGGGCGTTGAACTCCGGTGGCTTGCCGATGCCCATCTCGTTGTCGTAGTCGCCCGCGTAGTCGGTGTAGTCCAGCAGTTCGGAGGCACGCACCTGACGCACTTCGCTGCACAGGCCCATCAAGGTCATCGGGAACAGGTCGTTGGCGAAGCCGGGGTCGATGCCGGTGGTGAAACAGGACGACTCCCCCAACTCGCACGCCTCGGTGATCGCGGCGATCCAGGTCGGCGGGTTCAGGTGCATGGTCGGCCATACCCAGGGCGTCATCGCGGTCGAGCACACGTCGATGCCGGCCCGCAGGAAGCGCGACATCAGCGCGATGTTGTCGTCGGCGTGCGCGGCGGTCGGCCCGTAGTGCACCAGGGCGTCCGGACGCAGCGCGATCAGGGCGTCGACGTCGTCGGTGGCGGTGACACCCGCCGGTGCAACGCTGCAGATCTCACCAGCGTCGCGGCCGACCTTGTCCGGGTTGCTCACGCCGACGCCGACGAGCTCGAACAGCGGATGCCTGACGATCTCCGGGATCACCATCTTGCCGACGAAGCCGGTGCCCCACACGACAATTCGCTTAGTCACCGAACAACCATAGGCGGCGGGGCTATCGTGCCTTATGGGCATCGCAACAAAGGCCAACGGCTTGGCGCCGCCGGAGATTCCGCTGTCGGAAATCGACCTTGGGACGTGGGACTTCTGGGGGCGGGACGACGACTTCCGCGACGGCGCGTTCGCCACCCTGCGCCGCGAGAAGCCGATCTCGTTCTGGGAGGTGCCGCAGGATCGCGACTACGCAGACTACGACGCCGGCGCGGGCCACTGGGTGCTGGCCCTGTACGACGACGTGCACTACGCCAGCCGCCACCCGCACATCTTCAGCTCGGTGCCGTCGATCACCGTCGGCGACAACATCCCCGAGGTCTCCGAGTTCTTCGGATCGATGATCGTCATGGACGATCCGCGTCACCAGCGTCTGCGCAACATCGTCAGCCGAGCGTTCACGCCCCGGGTGGTGGCCCGCATGGAAGAGTCCGTGCGGATGCGGGCCCGGCGTCTCGTCGACTCGATGATCACCAAGCACCCCGACGGCACGGGCGAGGCGGTCGCCGAGCTGGCCGGCCCGCTTCCGCTGCAGGTGATCTGCGACATGATGGGCATCCCCGAAGAAGACAACGACACCGTTTTCCGCTGGACCAACGTGATTCTCGGCTTCGGCGACCCGGACGTGGCAAGTGATCTGCAGGAGTTCATCCAGTGCTCGACGGAGTTTGGTGCGTACGCCAGCGGCCTGGCCGAGGATCGCCGCGCACATCCCGGCGAGGACCTGACGAGCAGCCTGGTGCACGCGGAGGTCGACGGCGAGCAGCTCAGCACCAGCGAGATCGCGTCGTTCTTCCTGCTGCTGGCGATCGCGGGCAACGAAACCACTCGCAACGCGATCAGCCACGGCGTGCTGGCGCTGACGCGCTACCCAGAAGAGCGCGAGAAGTGGTGGGCCGACTTCGAGGGGCTGCGGCATTCCGCGGTCGAGGAGATCGTCCGGTGGGCGTCACCGGTGGTGTACATGCGCCGCACGCTGAAGAGCGACGTCGAGATGCGGGGCGTCAAGATGGCCGCCGGCGACAAGGTCTCAATGTGGTACTGCTCGGCCAACCGGGACGAGACCAAGTTCGCCAACCCGTGGCAGTTCGACGTGAGCCGCGACCCCAACCCGCACGTCGGGTTCGGCGGCGGTGGCGCGCACTTCTGCCTCGGCGCGAATCTGGCGCGGCGCGAGATCGCGGTGATGTTCGAGGAGCTGCACCGCCGGATACCCGACCTGGTGGCCACCGAGGAGCCGGCGCGGTTGTTGTCAATGTTCATCCACGGGCTCAAACAGCTCCCGGTCGCCTGGACGCCGCCCGGCTGAACGCTATCCACCCTCCGGCATCAGGGGCGCGGGAGCCGGACCGAGCTCGGTCGGCGGCGGAGCCACCGGGGTCGCCTTCACCGTGGTGATGCCGTTGGAGCCGACGACGGGTGCGTTGGGGTCGGCCGCTGACGGCGCCGGCTGCGCGGCCTTGGTGCAGTTGAGCATCAGCGAGACCCGCCGGTTCGGCAGGAACTTCTGGCTGTCGACAATGCACCGGGCTTGCGGGACGTCGCTGCCCACCGAGCCACCGAACACAGCCTTGAAACCCTGCGACTTCAACACCTTGGCAGCCGT
The DNA here is from genome assembly GCA_049280695.1 of Mycobacterium sp. Classification (GTDB taxonomy): domain Bacteria; phylum Actinomycetota; class Actinomycetes; order Mycobacteriales; family Mycobacteriaceae; genus Mycobacterium. The sequence continues at coordinate 10,861 of JBAPQQ010000364.1, read as the reverse complement.
CAGATACGGCTGCCCGGTGACGTCCGCGGCGCCGTTGTTGTCGCTGTTGGCGTGACCGGCGGCGAGGAAACCCATGAAAGCCAGCGCGACGGATCCCGCGGCGACGGCAAGGAACTTCTTCACATGACCTCCGTGTCGTGGCTGCGCTGCGAACATAACGCAGTCACGCCCGGGTTGTCGCGCCGTCCCTGTCGGGCGTTACGCGTCGGCGCCCCCACCTAGACTGGCCCGGTGCTCATCGGATCGCACGTCGACCCGGACGACCCGCTGGCCGCGGCCGCCGCGGAGGGTGCCGATGCGGTGCAGATCTTCCTTGGGAACCCGCAGAGCTGGAAGGCGCCGAAGCCGCGAGCAGACGCGGCCCGGTTGCGGGAGTCCTCGCTGCCGATCTACGTGCATGCCCCGTACCTGATCAACGTCGCCTCCCCGAACAACCGGGTGCGTATCCCGTCGCGCAAGATCCTGCAGCAGACCTGCGATGCCGCTGCCGAGATCGCGGCGGCCGCGGTGATCGTGCACGGCGGCCACGTCACCGCGGAGGACGACGATCTGCAGGCCGGCTTCGGGCGGTGGCGCAAGGCGCTGGAGCAGCTGGAGACCACGGTCCCGGTCTATCTGGAGAACACCGCCGGCGGCGACCATGCGATCGCCCGCCAGTTCGACACGATCGCCCGCCTGTGGGACCACGTCGGCGACAAGGGCATCGGATTCTGCCTCGACACGTGCCACGCGTGGGCGGCCGGCGAGGAACTCCTGGACGCGGTCGAGCGCGTGAAGTCCATCACCGGCCGCATCGACCTGGTGCACTGCAACGACTCCAAGGACCCGCAGGGGTCGGGCCGCGACCGCCACGCCAACCTGGGCACCGGCGAGATCGACGTCGATCTGCTCGTCGCGGTGGTCTCCGCGGCCGACGCGCCCGTCATCTGCGAGACGGCCGATGCCGGACGCAAGGCCGACATCGCGCTGCTGCAGGACCGCACCACGCGTCAGTAGCGATTACCAGAGGTTCTCGATCTCGTTCAGCGGATCCAGGATGATCGGCACGGGCAGCGGCTCTTTGAACGTCAGCGTGAACGGGTACTTGGTGGCCCCCGGACCCGACGCACAGGTCTCGGTGGTCAGAACCGTGAGCGTGCCGGCAAGGGTGGCCTGGTCCCACCGATACTGGTAGTTCGCCGGCGCCCAGCTGCCGTCAGGGCATCTGAGGCCCTTGTCCTTCTTGAGCTGCCACGTCCACAAACCGTTGGCCTTGCGTGCGTCGCCGCCGTAGCCGGGTGAGTCGCTGTCGGGGCCGAGGCTCGCGGAGACGATGCTGGACATGTGCAGCACGCACCCGGCCTGCACGCAGGTGGCGTAGATGGTCCACTGCTCGTCTGGCGCCCCGTCCTGGTGGTAGTCGTAGACGCCGTACATCGGCTCGTCCACCGGCCGGGCGGTGGCGGGGCCCGCTGCGCCCAGCGCCACGCCAGCCGACAAAGCAGCTGCGATCAACACCCGAATAGCGCGCACGACGCAAGTATCACAAGGTTTGCCGCACGCGGATAGCGGATCCAGAAAATGATCGGGTCGGTGGGACGGCGCCGGACGGTGCCGTCAAGGACTTCTGCCGTGAATTTCATTGTGCGACATGGGCGTCCAGCCGGGTGTCTCGGGCACTGCTGAAGCGAAGCGGGTATTCGTGCTACAGGCCCGGTAGCAAAATGGCCACGAGGGCATCCGCGTGCGCGGCGATCCACTTGGATGAATGCGGGTCTTGCCCGGTAAGAAGGCGCACTTCGGGGGCGTTGACGTAGGGAGTCGATGCCCCGCCGATCAGCAGGTAGTAGAAGATAGCGCCGTCGATTGGAGCGGCGATCCCCCCATCGCGCAGCATCTGCCACACAGAGCTGACGGCGCCGAAAAGCGGTTTGACGTGAGTTTGGGTCATCCACGCCAGCCTTTCCGAGTCGGCGGTTCCCTCATGGACCATGATCTGGTTGAGCTCGGGATGCCGGGCGGCGAACTCCACGAACCGCCGTATCCCCGCAGCGAAAGCCGCCGCCAGTTCCGGCAGCTCGATGTCGGTCGAATCAGTCGGTACGACGCCGGCCATCGCCTGGCCCAATTGTCCGAATAGGTAGTCCACCGCGGCAGTCCACAGCGCCGTCTTGGACTCGAAGTGGTAATGAATCTGGGGCTGGTGAGCGTCTACCCGCCCCGCAATCGCGCGGGTAGAGGCACCGTCAAAACCTTTGGCGCCGAACTCGACCAGTGCTGCATTCAGCAGTGCTTCGCGGATATCGCTGCGCACCCGACGTTGACGAGGTGCCCTCGGCTCGGGCGCGTCGGTTCGCATCACAGGACAAGCTAGGCCGGATCGGGCGCGTCCCATGGCACGGTGGCCGACACCCAATGAGTGATCTTTTCTTCCTGATCGTTGCGATACAGGTGGGCCGGCGGCTGCGCGAATGTGGCGTACGGACGGCAGCGGATGACGACGCGTTCCTCCTCGGCGGCCATCGCCACGACCGCAGGCCGGGCTTCTTCAGGGAGCGGCTGACCCGACATCCGGCCGGCGACGGCCATCATCACATCGACCGCGAGCTTGCGGTCATGCTCGACGGTTGCGTCGGCATACACCTGCAGATAAGCGAACGGCCAGCGTTCATCGAGGACGCAAAGACTGACCTTGCCGTCCCTTTCTGCAACTCGGGCCTTGCCGCGCGCGGCCATGGTGGATACCAGCAGCTCGTCGTCGTCTGTCGGTATGTAGTAGACGATCGACATCGCCGGCCCGTCGTTACGGCGGCGGTATCCGTAGACGCAGGTGCGATGGGTACGCACAAATTCTCGCCGCTCCGAAGGGAGCAGGTCGCGATCGGTAGGAACCGTGAGCGGCTCCGAGGCGAGCGGAAGCAGCATGACATTGAATCCTTGATGCTTGGCGGTCGATCGAGGGATGGCACCGAAACCCCTGTGCGGCGCTATTATCGGTCGATAATAACCAGGAAGCGCTAAGGGCGCAATCCTCCCCAGATGGTTCAAGCACACCATGCAGGGCCGACTCGCCCGTCAGCGTGAGTCCCACGGCGGGACGGCTTATACGGTGAGGTGATGAGACGACGAGCGATCGCTGTCGTGGTCGTTCTTGCGTTTGTCCTCGCCGGGTGCTCCGCCGGCCGACGCGTCAACCTCGGTGACGAAGCAGGGGGCACTCTCGTCGCCGCGATCGCCGGTGAGCCCGACCAGCTGGACCCGCAGAAGACGAGCGCCTACTTCTCGTTCGAAGTGCTCGAGAACGTCTTCGACACGCTCGTCGAGCCGGACGAGGACCTCGAGATGCGTCCCGCGCTCGCCGAGTCGTGGGAGGTCAGTACCGACCAGCTGACGTGGACGTTCCATTTGCGCAAGGGTGTGACCTTCCACGACGGCAGACCATTGTCCGCCGACGACGTCGTCTACTCGTTCCATCGCATCATCGACGAAAACCTCTCCAACGCATACAAGTTCAGTTCGATCAACGGCGTGACGGCCGGCGGTCCGCACACCGTCCGCATCACCGTCAAGCAACCAACCCCGAACCTGCTGACAAATATCGGCGGGTTCAAGGGCATGGCGATCGTGTCGCGTGAGAACGTCGAAAGCGGCCAGATCGCAACGCATCCCGTCGGTACCGGCCCGTTCATGTTCGCCAGCGCCAGAAGCGGCGACTCGATCACGTTGAAGGCCAACCCACACTACTGGGGCGGGCCCCCCGCCCTGTCAGGGGTGACGTTCCGCTTCATTTCCGAGCCGTCGACCGCGCTGTCGGCGCTGCAGGCCGGCGAAATCGACTGGACCGACTCGGTTCCACCGCAGCGGGTGGAAGAACTGGCAGGTGACGAGTCGATCCAGCTGGGAGTCACGCCGAGCAGCGACTACTGGTACCTCGCGCTCAACGAGGCACGCGCGCCGTGGAACGACGTGCGGGTGCGCCAGGCTGTTGCGTACGCCATCGACCGCGGCGCCATCGTGCAGGCCACCAGCTACGGCACCGCGACCGCCAACCAGCTCGCGATACCCGAGGGCAGCCCCTGGTACACCGCATACGACCGCTACCGGCGCGACCTCGACAAGGCCAAACACCTTCTGCAGCAGGCGAATCTGACCGGCCAGGATCTCGACATGCTCGTCACCAGCGACTACCCCGAAACCGTCACCGCCGCCCAGATCGTCGCCGCCAACCTCGAACCGCTCGGGATCAAGGTCAAGATCCGCACGGTCGACTTCGCCACCTGGCTCGACGAGCAGAACAAAGGTCACTTCGACATGCTGATGATGGGCTGGCTGGGCAACATCGACCCCGACGACTTCTACTACGCCCAGCACCACACCGGCGGGAAGAGCAACGCGCAGAAGTTCTCCAACCCCGATGTCGACCGACTGCTCGACGCCGGACGCACCGAAGCCGACCGCGAAGCCCGCAAGAAGATTTACGCCAAGGCGGCCACGATCATCGCCGACCAGGTCAGCTACCTCTACCTGTACAACCCGTCGGTGATCCAGGCCTGGAGCCCACGCCTGTCGGGATACCAGGCGCGGCAGGACGGGGCCATCCGCTTCCGCACGGCGAGACTGACCTGATGCTGCGGTTCCTGGCACGCCGAGTGCTGTATTCGCTGGTGGTGCTTTTCGGTGTGCTGGTGCTGGTGTTCGCGTTGGTCCACCTCGTGCCCGGTGATCCGGTGCGCATCGCGCTGGGCACCCGGTACACACCGGAGGCCTACGGCGCGCTGCGCGCGGAAAGCGGGCTGGACCGACCGCTCGTCGCGCAGTTCTTCTCCTATCTCGGCTCGGCTTTCAAAGGCGATCTCGGTGTCAGTTTCCGCAACGGCGATCCCGTGACGCTCACCCTGCTGGACCGGCTGCCCGCCACGCTGTCGCTGGCGGCCGTCGGGGTCTTGATCGGGTTGGCCGTCGCTCTGCCCGCGGGGATCTGGGCGGGGTTGAAACAGGGCCGCCTCGCCGACGCGATAGTGCGAGTGTGCACCCAGTTCGGGATGTCCATCCCGGACTTCTGGATGGGCATCCTGCTGATCGGGCTGTTCGCAACCACTTTGGGCTGGCTGCCGACTTCGGGATATGTGCCGCTGACAACCAGCCCAGGCGGCTGGTTGCACCACGTCATCCTGCCCGGGGTGACCGTCGGCGTCGTGGCGGCGGCGATCATGACGCGCTATGTGCGTGCGGCCATTCTCGACGTCGCGTCGATGGGATACGTGCGTACCGCCAGGTCGAAGGGACTGCCGCCGCGGGTGGTGACGTTGCGGCACGTCGTACGCAACGCGCTCGTTCCGGTGTTGACCATCACCGGAATTCAGCTCGCGACGATCCTCGGGGGCGTCATCGTAGTCGAGGTGGTGTTCGCGTGGCCGGGACTCGGCCGGCTGGTGTACCAGGCGGTGGCCACCCGCGACTATCCGGTGATCCAGGGCGCCGTGCTGCTGATCGCCGCCATGTTCCTGCTCATCAACCTCATCGTCGACATGTTGTATGCAATCGTCGATCCCAGGATCCGGCTGTCATGATGCGGGTCAGCGCGGTTCTGCTCGCGGGCATCGGCGTCGTCGCGATCACGGCCAACTGGCTTGCCCCGTACGGCGTCAACGAGATCGACGTGGCCGGCGCGCTTCGACCGCCGAGCGCCCACCACTGGCTCGGCACCGACGAACTCGGCCGCGACATCTTCTCCCGCATACTCGTGGCGACCCAGACCTCGCTGCAGATCGCCGTTGCCGCAGTCGCATTCGCGTTCCTGGTAGGGGTGACCGCGGGCATCGTCGCCGGTTATCTGGGGGGCTGGACCGACGCAGTGCTGATGCGCGTCGTCGACGTGATGTTCGCGTTCCCGGTGCTGCTGCTCGCCCTGGCGATCGTCGCCGTCCTCGCGCCGGGCACCACCACCACGGTCCTCGCCATCGGCATCGTGTACACGCCGATCTTCGCCCGGGTGGCGCGGGCCAGCACGCTGTCGGTACGCGTCGAACCGTTTGTCGCGGTGTCCCGCACGATGGGCACCGGTAACGTCTACCTGCTCGGGCGGCACATCCTGCCGAACATCGCCGGTCCGGTGATCGTGCAGACTTCGCTGTCGCTGGCGTTCGCGATCCTGTCCGAAGCGGCACTGTCGTTTCTGGGGTTGGGCATCCAGCCTCCCGAACCATCCTTGGGGCGAATGCTTTTCGACGCACAGGGCTTTACGCATATGGCGTGGTGGATGAGCGTGTTCCCGGGCGCCGCGATCTTCGTCACCGTCCTGGCGTTCAACCTGTTCGGCGACGGCATCCGCGACGTACTCGACCCCAGGCAGCGAGAACATTGATGTTGAGCGTTCGCGACCTGTGGGTGCGCATCGGACGCGGCGACATCGTGCGCGGAATCTCGTTCGACGTGGCCCGCGAACAGACGTTGGGGATCGTCGGCGAGTCCGGATCCGGCAAGTCGATGACCGTGCTCGCCGCCACCGGCCTGCTGGACGCGCCCGGAGCGGTGGTCCGCGGATCAAGTATGCTTGGCGGCCAAGAGAATTCGATGCCGATCGAACTGGTCGGCGCATCTGCGCGTACGTTGCGCAGCGTTCACGGCGGACGTATCGGCTTCGTCTTTCAGGATCCCGGGACGTCGCTCAATCCCGTGCTGACGCTGCAACGCCAGATCACCGAATCGCTTCAGGCACACCGGAACATGACCCGGCGTCAGGCGCGGGGGCGGGCGCTCGAACTACTCGACGCGGTGCGACTGCCCGACCCGGAAGCCAAACTCGGCTGCTATCCGCACCAGCTGTCGGGCGGGCAGCGCCAGCGAGTGATGATCGCGATCGCGCTGGCCTGCGACCCCGAACTGCTGATCGCCGACGAGCCCACGACCTCGCTGGACGTGACCACGCAGGCACAGATCATCGCTCTTGTGCGTGACCTGCAGCGCGACTTCGGCACCGCGGTGGTGTGGATCAGCCATGACCTGGGCGTGATCGGTGAGGTCGCCGACGACGTGACGGTGCTGCACGACGGGCGGGCATTGGAACAGGCGCCGGTATCCGACATCTTCGATCGCCCGCGCGATCCGTACACCCGCCAGTTGCTGGCGGCGCGGCCACTGATCGAAGGCGACGGACCACCTGCGCCGGCTGACGATGCTCCGGTGCTGCTGCGGGTGGACGGGCTGACATCGGCGGCGCGGGGGGTCAAGGACGTCACGTTCGAGATCAGACGGGCGAGCACGCTGGCGCTGGTGGGTGAGTCGGGGTCCGGCAAGTCGACCGTCGCGGAGACGCTGACCGGGCTGCTCGAGCCGGACGCCGGCACTGCGGCGCTGGGCGACGTGACGGTGTTCGGGGTACGCGGCGCAGCCGAGAAAGCGCTGCGCAGCCGTATCAGCCTGGTGCTGCAGGACCCGTTCACCTCGCTGAATCCACGGATGCGGATCGGAACGTCGGTCGCCGAGCCGCTGGTGGTGCACCGGCTGGCCGATGGGCGTCGTGGCCGTCGCAGACGAGTGGGCGGACTCCTCGAGACAGTCGGCCTCCCGGCCGGACTGGCCTCGCGGTATCCGCACGAGCTGTCGGGCGGGCAGCGCCAGCGTGTGAGCATCGCCCGCGCCCTCGCTGTCGAACCCGAACTTCTGATCCTCGACGAATCGACTGCTTCCCTTGATGTCTCGGTCCAGGAACGTGTGCTCGACCTGCTGCTGGCGCTGCAGCGCGACCTGGGTTTGACCTACCTGTTCATCGCGCACGATCTGGCGGTGGTCCGGCGGATGAGCCACGATGTCGCCGTCATGCGCAAGGGTGAGATCGTGGAATACCGCCCTGCGGCTGAGCTTTTCGCAGCACCCGGGCATGAGTACACGCGGGCCCTTCTCGCGGCGGTCCCGCCGGAACGGCCGAGGTGCCCGTCGTGAGTTGGCGGCGCAGTGCGGAGTTCACGTTGCGCGAGGAGGTCGCGGCACCGCCGGATCGGGTCCGCGACTTCTACGTCGACCTGGACAATATGCGGCTGGTCCATCCGCTGGTGGTCTGCGTGCGCACCGTCGCACGTGACGACACCTCGACCGGGTATGTGCGGACCTACCGCGTGGTCGACCGTATTCCGCTGGGCCGCGTCACGCTGCGAACTCGCTACCTCGCGCGCGTGCATGTGCCCTTCGCGGGCGACGTGACCGCCGAGGCGCGTCAGTTTGCCGGGGTGCGGGTGCGCAGCGTCGTGGCATTCGACGAGATCGACAGCGGCACCCGGATTGTCGAGCAGATGCGCATTGCCGTGCCGTGGCCGCTGGCCGGCGTGACGATCAGCCAGGCGGTGCAGGCGCATTCCGAGATGTTGTCGAACATCCGACGGTATTTCGCCTGAGCGCCTGCACCGAGAACACAGTTGTTGACGCTGCTTCTCGAGTTTCGTTGCAACAACTGTGTTCTCGGCGACCTAGAGCGGCACCGCTTCCATCGGCATGTCGAGTGTGCCCTGGCAGGAGCCGTCTGCGATGTCGGTGTGCCATTCGCCCATCAGGGTGCCGTCGGGCTTGGGCGTGTAACGTGTGGTCGACTGCGCCGGGCTCCACTCGATCGTGCCGTCGGGCAGCAGGCAGTCCCACCGCCACGAGCTGCTCGACGTCCAGGCCGAACCGTCCCAGGTGAACTGAACCGGCTGCGGGACAGTGGGGTTTCTCGGCTCAGGACCGTTCGTGATCGTCGCCACGCAGTTCCCCTCCGAGCACGACGAGGAGAACGTATAGACATCGACATGCATGGACTCGGGCTGGTTGGCCGCCATGCTGGTGCCACTCTTCTGGGCCGTGAAGAACGTCACCTCGTACTGACCGTTCCAGGACGGCTCCGCCAGCGCCGGCGGCGCCCAGCAGAGCGCTGCGCCCAGCGCCGCGAGAGCCAACGTGACAGCGCCGCCGATGCGGTTTGGGGACATGCTCTTTCTCCCTCCGTCTCACAACAATTTGTGCTCGATCACAGTGGTGAGCCGCGGCTTGGCCCAGCCACCCGACACCTTTTCGATGCGCACCCCGATCTCGCCGCCGGCGATCTCCAGCGTCCCGATCTGGTTGCGGAAGTGCGGCATGGTCACCGGGCGCCACGCCAACCGCGGCATGCCGACCCGTGGCGTGGTCTTCACCAGCGCGCGCCCGGCCGCCTCCGCGAGCCGAGTGTGGCCTATCCGCAATACCATTCGCTCCACCGCGGAGACCTCTTTGCGCAACCCCGAACACACCACCTGCCAGATCTTGGTGTCGGTGGCCGGGGCGTCGCCGGGCAGCGCCACCTCAGTCACCCAGCAGTGGTGGACGTCGCCGCCGAAGAGCAGCAGCGACTTCGGCGCGTTCCCGCGCTCGCCGGTCGCGACGTCGACGACGAGGTCTTCGAACTCACGGAAGCTGCGCTGAAAGCATGCCCAGTGGTCCAGGTTGGCTCCGATGCGGACCTTCTCGCCGATGCCGCACAAGCGCTTTCCCCATGCGCCGTCGGTGACGGCCTCCGACCATGCCTCGATGTGGTGCATTCCGTTCGGCAGCAGGAACGGCAGCGAGCTGGCGAACAGCAGGTGCTCGTAGTCGCCGTCGACATGCGAGGTGATCCACGCCCATTCGGCCTCGGACATGATGCGGCGGTGCCCCGGCCGCAGCTGGCGACCCGTCCTGGAGTCGGCCACGACCAGGCGCGCCGGTCCCAAGTCGCGGCAGAGGCTGAATCGGGATGCCCCGCCGTCGCTCTCGGCGTCCTTCGCCAGTGCGCGCACCGCTTCGCTGCCTTGCCGGCTTTCGGTGATCTGCTGGAAGGTTTCGTCCTTGGCCAGCTCGGCCGGCGACAGGTTGCCCAGATGCTGATAGATCCAATACGCCATCAGCCCACCGATGATTCTCGTTTCGTACCAGCTTGTTCGGCGCTTCTCCTGCAGCCACTGCTGCGAGGTGTTCCACTTGTCGTTGATCTCGTGGTCGTCGAAGATCATCGCCGTCGGAATGGTGGACAGGATCCACCGCACCACGGGGTCGCTCCAGGCATCCCAGTAGCCGATGCAGTACTCCTCGAAATCCTCGAGAACCTCGACCGGCCCGTCGGCATGCACCTCCCGGCCGGCGACGAGATTCTTGATCCTGTCGTTGACCTCGTCGGCGTAGAGCTGGTCGCCCATCATCAGCAGCGCATCGGGCCACAGGGCCGACGGCTGGCGCAGCATCCGCATGCCGTAGCTGCGCAGCACGTCGATGCCGTGGCCTTTCGGATGCCACCAATGCTGGTACGTGTACGGCGGACGGTGCGGCGCTGAGGCCCGGCACGAGCCGAACAGCAGTCGCAGCGTGCCGTCGCGTGGCATCAGCCGCACGCGGGGTTGCGGGAACTGGTATTCGGCCGGCGGCCAGGCCTTCGTACCGTCGAGGCGGACCTCGTAGGGGTGCTCGACGTCGGGGTCGAGGTCCTCGAGGCAGACGACGGCGAAGTGGTGCCCCTCGACTTCGAAGGTGTCGGCGGTGCGGCCCAGCACCTCGACCTGGCAGGGCTGGTCGGTCTCCACCCAGACGGTCGCGTCGGTCTTGCCGGCATGGCGCAGAAGCGGTCCTAATCGCACCTCGGGCACTCGCCCATCATGCCCGAACACCGCGCCAGCCGGGATTCTCGGTCCCGGCGTGCTATTCGACTGATCTCACCAGTGTGCGTCGTAGTTCCACAGCGACATGTCGTCCGGCGGGTACTGATGGCAGATGTCGGTGGTGTGCGCGGCGACGCCCTTGTTGTTGAAGAAGAGCTTGGCGTGGTTGGGCCACGCGGCGGTCAGCGGATCGGCGAAGTTGGTGACCAACTCCTCCGAATAGGCGCGGCGGCCGGCGTAGTCCA
>JBAPQQ010000363.1:0-4817 GCA_049280695.1 Mycobacterium sp. | reverse complement strand
ACATCGGGTTGATGCCCCGGGCCGCCTCCTCGATGCCGCTCATGTCGATCTTCATGCCACGCGCGTAGGACTCGACGGCGTTCAGCAGCTGACTGGACAGCCACGGCACATGGCTGAAGAGCCGGTGATGCGCGGCCTCGCGGGCGGCCAGGAACGTCAGGATCTCGCTGCGCGGCTGCTCCAGACCCTTCGACAGCTCCTCGATCGCCTCGGGCAGCAGCGCCGCGACGCCTTGCGGGCCGAGTGGCAGGCCGATGTCGGTGGAGGTGAGCACCTCCTTGGACAGCGTGGCCAGCGCCTGGCCGAGCTGGGACCCGAAGGCCATCCCGCCCATCTGCGACATCATCGACATCAGCGGGCCGGCCATCGCCTTGGCCTCTTCCGGCAACGCCTCGGCCCAGACGGTCGAAATCTGTTCAGCCATCGGGTCACACAGCCGCTTCCAGGTGTCCAGCGTGTTGTCCACCCAGTCCTGCGGCGTCCACCCGACTGACTTGGTGGTTCCGGCCGGCAGCGCGGTGACGCCGTCGAGCCAGGTTTCCGCGAGGTGCACCGCGTCGGAGATCGCCGCCGACGTCGCGGCCGGGATGGGTTTGACGAAGCCGATCGCGTTGGACGCGAGCCGTCGAGCCAGGTCGTAGTTGACCGGCCCGGATGTCTTCCCGGAGCTCATCGCCGAACCGGCGCCGCTGAACATCTGGCCGAGTTGCGTGAAGAGCTTCCCGAGATCGCCGACGTTGAACTCGCCGCCCATGCCGAACGGGTCTTGGCGGCCCTTGCCGTCGCCGGGCTCGGGGTCCTTGCCGTGCTTGTCGCGGTCCGGGTCGTCCCCGGCGGAAAAGCCGAAAGGCAGGTCAGCCATATCGTCAACGGTACTCACCACTGCGCGGCCGCGGGGACGTCGGCGTCACGCTGTGCGTGAACGGGTCCGTACTGTTGGCGGCGTGAACAGGCGGATCCTGACGCTCATGGTTGCGCTGTTGCCGATCGTCGCGTTCGCGGCGCTGCTCGGTGTCGTGACGGTCCCGTATGTGTCGCTCGGGCCGGGGCCGACGTTCAACACGCTCGGTGAGGTCGACGGCAAGGAGGTCGTCGACATCGAGGGCACCCAGGTGTTTCCGGCGTCCGGTCACCTGAACATGACCACGGTGGCCCAGCGTGACCAGCTGACATTGGGTCAGGCGGTGGCCCTGTGGGTGTCGGGCCGCGAGCAGCTGGTGCCCCACGACCTGGTGTATCCGCCCGACAAGTCGCGCGACGAGGTCGACAAGGACAACACCGCCGAGTTCGCGGCTTCCGAGGACAAGGCCAAGTACGCCGCGCTGGGTTACCTCAAGTACGCGCCTGCGCTGACGGTCGAGGTGGTCAACGACGGCGGTCCCTCGCACGGCAAGCTGGCCGCCGGCGACGCGATCGACAAGGTCAACGGCACCCCGATCACCGGTGTCGACCAGTTTCAGGACCTGTTGAAGAAGACCAAGCCGGGCGAAAACATCGTCGTCGATTACCGGCGCAAGGACACGCCCCCGGGGACGGCGACTATCACGCTCGGCAAGAACGAGGACCGCGACTACGGTTACCTGGGGGTGGCTGTTCGTAACGCGCCGTGGGCGCCTTTCAAGATCACCTTCAACCTCACCGACGTCGGCGGGCCGTCGGCGGGCCTGATGTTCGCCCTGGCGGTCGTCGACAAGCTCACCACCGGGGATCTGACGGACTCGAAGTTCGTCGCCGGCACCGGCACCATCGACAGCGCCGGCAAGGTCGGCCCGATCGGCGGGATCACCCACAAGATGCTGGCCGCGCACGAAGCCGGGGCCTCGGTCTTCCTGGTGCCGGCGGAAAACTGCGCCGAGGCGCGCACCGGCAACGAGAACGGGCTGGAGCTGGTCAGCGTCGATACTCTCGGGCAGGCCGTCGACGCGCTGAACCTGCTTTCTGCCGGCGGCGAACCTCCTCGCTGCTGAGGATCTGCCCGCTCGGCGATGCGTAGAGTTGTGTCGTCGCGCAGACGTGCGAATTTGAGATCACCGAGGCAGCCTTGTCCGGGCGAGGCGACGATATCGAGCAGGAGTTGACGACGTGGGAATGCGGCCGTCTGCCAGGATGCCCAAGCTGACCAGGCGCAGCCGGATCTTGATCGGCGTCGCTCTCGTCGTCGTGGTGTTGCTGTTGGTCGGGCCGCGGTTCATCGACGCGTACGTCGACTGGCTGTGGTTCGGGGAGCTGGGCTACCGGTCGGTGTTCACCACGGTGCTGGTGACGCGGCTCGTGGTGTTTCTCGTGGCGGCTCTGTTGGTCGGGGCCATCGTGTACGCGGGGTTGGCGTTGGCCTACCGCACGCGGCCGGTGTTCGTGCCGGCCAGCGGGCCGAACGACCCGGTGGCGCGCTATCGCACGGCTGTGCTCACCCGGCTGCGGCTGTTCGGCATCGGCATCCCCGTCGTCGTCGGCGGGCTGGCCGGCATCGTCGCGCAAAGCTACTGGGCCCGCGTCCAGCTGTTCCTGCACGGTGGCGACTTCGGCGTCGCCGACCCGCAATTCGGCAAAGACCTCGGCTTCTACGCCTTCGATCTGCCGTTCTACCGTTTGGTGCTGAGCTATGTTTTCGTAGCGATGTTCTTGGCGCTGTTGGCAAACGCGGTCAGCCACTACATCTTCGGCGGCATCAGGCTGTCTGGCCGAACCGGTGCGCTGAGCCGCGCGGCCCGCATCCAGCTGGTGACGCTGGTCGGAATCCTGGTGGTGCTCAAGGCCGTTGCGTACTTTCTCGACCGCTACGAGTTGCTGTCGCACACCCGCGGCGGCAAGCCGTTCACTGGGGCCGGCTACACCGACATCAACGCGGTGCTGCCGGCGAAGATGATTCTGCTCGCGATCGCGCTCATCTGCGCAGTGGCGGTGTTCTCGGCGATCGTGTTGCGCGACTTGCGGGTTCCGGCGATCGGGCTGGTGCTGCTGTTGCTCTCGTCGCTGGTCATCGGTGCGGGCTGGCCGCTGATCGTCGAGCAGTTCAGCGTCAAACCCAATGCCGCGCAGAAGGAACGCGATTACATCAGCCGCAGCATCACCGCCACCCGGCAGGCCTACGGGCTGACGGACAACGTCACGTACCGCGATTACAGCGGCAACTCGACCGCCACGGCACAGCAGGTCGCGGCCGACCGGGCTACCACCTCCAACATCCGGGTTCTCGACCCGACGATCATCAGCCCGGCATTCACCCAGTTCCAGCAGGGCAAGAACTTCTACTATTTCCCCGACCAGCTGTCCATCGACCGCTACGTCGCGCCCGACGGAAACCTGCGCGACTATGTCGTGGCGGCCCGAGAACTCAACCCGGACCGGCTGATCGACAATCAGCGCGACTGGATCAACCGGCACACCGTCTATACGCACGGCAACGGGTTCATCGCCTCGCCGGCGAACACTGTGCGTGGAATCGCCAACGACCCCAACCAGAACGGCGGCTATCCCGAGTTCCTGGTCAACGTCGTCGGCGCCAACGGCACCGTGGAGTCCCAGGGTCCCGCTCCGCTCGACCAACCGCGGATCTACTTCGGCCCGGTGATCGCCAGCGCCGCAGCCGACTACGCGATCGTCGGCAAGACCGGCGCTGACCGCGAGTACGACTACGAGACCAACACCGAAACCAAGAACTACACCTACACCGGCACCGGTGGGGTGCCGATCGGCAACTGGTTGTCCCGCACAGTGTTCGCGGCGAAGTTCGCCGAGCGGAACTTCCTGTTCTCTAACGTGATCGGAGCGGACAGCAAGATTCTGTTCAACCGCGACCCCGCCGAGCGGGTGCGGGCGGTGGCGCCGTGGCTGACGACCGAGACCAGCATGTACCCCGCGATCGTCAATAAGCGGATGGTCTGGATCGTCGACGGCTACACGACGCTGGACAACTACCCGTACTCGGAGTTGACGTCGCTGTCGTCGGCCACCGCCGACTCCAACGAGGTCGCGGTCAACCGGCTGGCGCCCGACAAGCAGGTGTCCTACATCCGCAACTCGGTCAAGGCCACCGTCGACGCCTACGACGGCACCGTCACGCTGTACGCGCAGGACGAGAGCGACCCGGTGCTGCAGGCGTGGACGAAGGTCTTCCCGGGGACGGTGAAGCCGAAGAGTGACATCTCGCCGGACCTCGCGGCGCACCTTCGATATCCGGAGGACCTGTTCAAGGTCCAGCGCATGCTGCTGGCCAAGTACCACGTCAACGATCCGATCACGTTCTTTTCCACGTCGGACTTCTGGGACGTGCCGCTGGACCCCAACCCGACGGCCAGCAGCTACCAGCCGCCGTACTACATCGTGGCCAAAGACCTTGCCCGCAGCAGCAGTTCGGCAGCCTTCCAGCTGACCAGCGCGATGAACCGGTTCAAGCGCGACTTCCTCGCGGCCTACATCAGTGCCAGTTCCGATCCGGACACGTACGGCAAGATCACCGTGCTGACGATTCCCGGCCAAGTGAACGGTCCGAAACTGGCCAACAACGCGATTACCACCGACACCGCGGTGTCGCAGGACCTCGGCGTGATCGGGCGCGACGGCCAGAACCGGATCCAGTTCGGCAATCTGCTCACCCTGCCGGTTGCCCAGGGCGGACTGCTGTACGTCGAACCGGTGTACGCCTCGCCCGGCAGGGGCGACGCGGCGTCGTCGTACCCGAGGCTCATTCGCGTCGCGATGATGTACAACGACAAGATCGGCTACGGGCCCACCGTCCGGGACGCGCTGGATGGACTGTTCGGCGCAGGCGCCGGCGCGACCGCGACCGGCCCGGCGCCCACGTCGGACGGCACGCC
>JBAPQQ010000362.1:0-1686 GCA_049280695.1 Mycobacterium sp. | reverse complement strand
GACCAGCACGGTGCCAACCGAGCCCAGCGCCGACGGCGGCAACCACGGCGGCGGCGGCTCGAACAACCCGTATGGCGCGGCCACCAGCGTGCCCGACCGGTACTCCGACCACTGCAACGGCAGCGGGATGCCCTCCTCTGACGCGCGCGCGACGGGCAGCAGGACGGAGCCGCAGATGGCGACCACAGCCTCGGCGAGATCGGGAAAACCCGGTTCGGACGGCAGAGGCGCGTAGGCGGCGACCACGTCGCCGCCCTCGAGCTCGGCCTGCAGGTGCCGGACGAGCGCGACGGTTTCGGCGCGGCGAACCACTTCGGTGACCGCTCGCCGCGCGGCGACACGGTCGGCGCGGATACGGTCCTTTAGCGTGGGCTCCACCTGTCAACGATGACAGGTGGCCCGATCGGATTGTCACAACGGCTCAAAGGTCACGGGGATAGGGTGTGTTCGATGACGCGACCAGAAATTTCGATCCCGCGGACGGCGATCGTGCCGGCTGCGGGGCTGGGGACCAGATTCCTGCCCGCCACCAAGACGGTGCCCAAGGAGTTGCTGCCGGTTGTCGACACGCCCGGCATCGAGCTGGTCGCAGGCGAGGCCGCAGACGCCGGCGCCGAACGGCTGGTGATCGTGACCTCCGAGGGTAAAGACAGCGTCGTCGCCCACTTCGTCGAGGACTTGGTGCTGGAGGGCACGCTGGCGGCCCGCGGCAAGCATTCGATGCTGGAAAAGGTGCGCCGCGCACCGGCACTGATCAAGGTGGAATCGGTGGTTCAGGCCCAGCCGCTGGGACTCGGTCACGCGATCAGCTGCGTGGAGCCGGTGCTGTCCGACGACGAAGATGCCGTGTTGGTGCTGCTGCCCGACGACCTGGTGCAGCCCACCGGCGTACTGGAAACCATGTGCAAGGTGCGCGCCGAGCGCGGCGGCACCGTGCTGTGCGCGATCGAAGTCCCGTCCGCGGAGATCAGCGCTTACGGCGTGTTCGACGTCGAAAAGGTGCCCGACGCCGCCAACCCGGACGTGTTGCGCGTCAAGGGCATGGTGGAAAAGCCAAAGCCCGAGGATGCTCCGTCGCCCTTTGCCGCCGCCGGTCGCTATGTGCTGGACCGGGCGATCTTCGATGCGCTGCGGCGCATTCCGCGCGGCGCGGGCGGCGAGATCCAGCTGACCGACGCCATCGCGCTGCTGATCGAGGAGGGACATCCGGTGCACGTCGTGGTGCATCGAGGGTCTCGACACGACTTGGGAAATCCCGGCGGCTACCTCAAGGCTGCGGTTGACTTTGCATTGGATCGTGACGACTATGGCCCGGACTTGCGGCGCTGGTTGGTAGAGCGCTTGGGCATCACCGCGCAGTAACTGCCTGCCAGGTTCGCGAGACGGCAGAAAGGCATGCTGTGCGTTCTGTGGAAGAGCAGCAGGCACGCGTGATGGCCGCGGCCGTCGCGCCCCGACCCGTTCGCGTCGCGATCGCCGAAGCGCAGGGCCTGATGTGCGCCGAAGAGGTGGTGACCGAGCGGCCGTTGCCCGGATTCGACCAGGCTGCGATCGACGGCTACGCGGTGCGCAGCGTCGACGTCGCCGAAGTCGGCGAAGGCAACGAGAACGACGACATCGCCGAAGTTGGCGGGATCGAGGTGCGGCTCCCAGTCGTCGGGGACATCGAGGCGGGCGCGCGGACAC
>JBAPQQ010000361.1:0-2384 GCA_049280695.1 Mycobacterium sp. | reverse complement strand
GTGACGTAGTCGCCCAGGTGTCGCAGGGTCAGCGGCCGCTGGCCCATGGTCCGTCGGGCGGTTCCGCCGGTACCGAAACAGGCCCGGAACCGGCCGCCCGAGATACGAGCGATGGTTGCGATGGCAGTGGCCATCGACATTTCCGAGCGCTCGCTGGGGATGAGGACCGCAGTCCCGAGCCCGATGTGCGACGTCTGTTGCGCGGCAAGAGCAAGGTGGACGAACGGGTCCTCCCACAGCGGAGCGGAGTCGAAGATCCAGACTCTGGAATAGCCCGCGGTCTCTGCCAATGCAGCCAGATCGGCGAACTGCGGACCAGGCGGCAGTCCGCAGGACACTTCGATGGTCATCGATGCACAGTAGGGCGCCGGGTGCCTCGCTGAGGCGCTTCCAGCGCGATCCATTTGTTGCGGCGTGTCAGCTTGAGTCGAACAGGTGTTCGTCTAATGTGGTCGGTGTGCGGGACTTGTCGGTGGCTTGCTCTAGCGTCGCGGCCAACTGATCGAGACCTCGGTCAACCAACACCACTACGTGAAAGAGGCACACTCATGACGCAGGCCCCTGACCGCGAGAAGGCACTCGAGCTGGCGATGGCCCAGATCGAGAAGGCGCATGGCAAAGGTTCGGTGATGCGCCTCGGCGACGAGGTGCGCCAACCCATTTCCGTGATCCCGACGGGCTCGATCGCGCTGGACGTGGCGCTGGGCATCGGCGGGCTGCCCCGGGGCCGGATCGTGGAGATCTACGGTCCGGAGTCATCGGGCAAGACCACCGTCGCGCTGCACGCGGTGGCCAACGCCCAGGCCGCCGGCGGCATCGCGGCGTTCATCGACGCCGAGCACGCGCTGGATCCGGAGTACGCCAAGAAGCTCGGCGTGGACACCGACTCACTGCTGGTGTCTCAGCCCGACACCGGTGAGCAGGCGCTGGAGATCGCCGACATGCTGATCCGGTCGGGCGCGCTGGATCTCATCGTGATCGACTCGGTGGCGGCGCTGGTGCCGCGGGCCGAGATCGAAGGCGAGATGGGTGACAGCCATGTCGGTCTGCAGGCCCGGCTGATGAGTCAGGCCCTGCGGAAGCTCACTGGTGCCCTCAGCAATTCGGGAACAACCGCGCTCTTCATCAACCAGCTGCGGGAAAAGATCGGCGTGATGTTCGGCTCGAATGAGACCACCACGGGCGGAAAGGCTTTGAAGTTCTACGCCTCGGTTCGCTTGGATGTCAGGCGAATTGAAACCCTCAAGGACGGCACCGATGCAGTAGGTAACCGCACCAGGGCCAAGGTCGTCAAGAACAAGTGCCTCGCAGAAGGCACACGGATCTTCGATCCAGTCACCGGTGCAACGCATCGCATCGAGGATGTCGTCGACGGTCGGAAGCAAATCCAAGTCGTAGCTGCGGCCAAGGACGGAACGCTGTATGCACGGCCCGTGAAGTCCTGGTTCGACCAGGGAATCCAGGATGTGATCGGGTTACGGATCGCCGGTGGTGCAACGGTCTGGGCGACACCCGATCACAAGGTGCTGACAGAGTACGGCTGGCGTCAAGCAGGCGAACTCCGCAAGGGCGACCGGGTGGCGCAACCGCGTCGCTTCGAAGGGTTCGGTGACAGCGCACCGATTTCGGCGGATCAGGCCCGGCTGCTCGGCTATCTGATCGGGGACGGCTACGTGGGAGGTAAAACTCCGGTCAACTTCATCAATGTCCAACAGGCCCTCATTGACGACGTGACGCAAATCGCGGCGACGCTTGGTTGCGCGGCCCATCCGCAGGGGCGTATGTCGATTGCGATCGCTCATCGACCTGGTGAGCGCAACGGCGTTCTAGAGCTTTGCCGGCAGGCCGGTATTCACGGCAAGCTCGCCTGGGAGAAGACGATTCCGAGTTGGTTCTTCGAACCGGATATCGCCGCCGATGTTGTCGGCAATCTGCTCTTCGGCCTTTTGGAGAGCGACGGCTGGGTGAGCCGGGAACAGACTGGGGCGCTTCGGGTTGGCTTCACGACGACCTCTGAACAGCTTGCGCATCAGATCCATTGGCTGCTACTGCGATTCGGTATCGTGAGCACAGTCCGGGATTACGATCCGACCCAGCAGCGGCCGAGTATCATCAACGGCCGACGGGTCCAGAGTAAGCGCCAAATATTCGAGGTCCGGATCTCCGGTATGGAGAACGTCACCGCATTCGCGGAATCCGTTCCCATGTGGGGGCCACGTGGTACCGCTCTTATCCAGGCGATTCCAGAAGCCATGCAGGGACGGCGTCGTGGGTCGCAGGCAACTTATCTTTCCACGGAAATTGCCGACTCTGTGCTCAGTTACCTCGGCGAGCGGGGCGTGACGGCACGAGAAGCCGCCGTCATGATCGGTGCAGGTGCCGGG
>JBAPQQ010000360.1:0-5298 GCA_049280695.1 Mycobacterium sp. | reverse complement strand
CAGCACCGCGATCTCGTTGAGCCGCGCTGGATCGACGGCGTAGGGATCCTCGCCGAGCACGGTGAAGTTCGCCACCTTGCCCGGGGCTATGCTGCCCAGCCGGTCTTCCATCCGCCACGAGTACGCTGCCTCGATCGTGATCGCCCGGAGCGAATCATGAACGGGCACACGCTGTTCGGGGCAAACCACCCGGCCGCTCGGTGTTCGCCGGTTGACCCCGCACCACGCGAGGGTGAGCGGGTCGGCAGGTCGGAATGAAACGACAACGGAATGCCGCGGCGGAGCACCGAGGCCGCGCGCACCATCGAATCCGCGCGCGCCGCACCGAGCCCCTGCGAAAACTTGTCGGCGAAACCCACGGGGTAGTACGGGTTGGCGGAGACGATCGCGCCGAGGGCCGCGATCCGATCGACCTGTTGCTCAGTCGAATTGGCGAAGTGCACGATCACGGTGCGGTGGTCGGTCCTGGGGTGCCCGACCATGCATGTCTCGATCGTGTCGAGCACCAGGTCGAGGCCGGCGTCGCCGTTGACGTGAATATGCAACTGCCAGCCTGCATCCCAGTACACCTTCGCAAACGCCCGAAAGGTGTCGGGCTGCATCATCCATTCGCCGTGGTGGCACGGGTCCGGATGTCCGCCGTCGTCCAGATAGGGGTCGCGCATCTGCATCAGCTGGCTGATGATCGCCCCGTCGGCGAACAGCTTCACCTGCTTGGGCAGCAGCCTGACCTTCCCCGAGCCGGCGCGGACGACTTGAGCCTGCGCGTCGGCGACCGCCTCTGCGGGATCCATGCCGGCGTCGGCCTGGCTGCGCGCATCGACGAGAAAGGTGGACAGAAAAGGCGTCTCGTCGGCACCCAGGATCTCTTGATAGAGCTGCCACGGCTCGACGTCGGTCATCAGGCCCGGCTCGTTGATCGCGGTGACCCCGTTGGAGTGCAGGTAGGCCACCATCTGGCGCAGCCCTGCGGCAACCCGTTGCGGGCTCATCAACGTCGGTGTCAGCGCCGGTAACAGCAGGTTCATCCCGGATTCCCACCAGTGGCCGGCGCCGAAATCGACCATGTCGCTCGCCGGTCCGCGGCCCGACATCTTCTCGGGGGTGAGACCGAGCGTCGTGATGGCGGCCGTGTTGAGGAACCATTCGTGGCACGAGCGGTGCCAGATCGCGATCGGGCGCACGTTGCTGATCTGGTCCAGCGCCGCACGGTCCACTGGGCCGTGCCACAGCGGGTGATAGCCCCAGGAGAAGAGCCAGTCGTACGCGCCGGGGACCGCACGCTCTGCGCTGCGCAGTCTTCCGATGTACTCGTCGGCGGAACGCGCCGCAGGGCACACCCGATCCGGCAGCGTCCAGTCCTCGGTGGCGATGACGTCTGTCATCAGCGTGGTGGCGCCGAGCACCGGGTGGAGGTGCTGGTCGATGAGTCCCGCGCAGATCACCGCGTCGCCGAAAGTGTCGTCGATCGCGACGGACTGGCGGCGCAGTTCCTCGAAGGACCCCACCGCGGTGATCCGGCCGTCCGAGACGACGACGGCGTCGGCCGACGGCACGGCCGGCTCCATGGTGACGACGCGACGTGCGCGATACAGCGTCGGCGGGGTGGCGGGCATGTCCTATAGTGCCGCGCCGGGCTCGCGATGCGCCGCATTCCTCGTCGGTCAATACTTATGTGATGGCCGAGCTTCCCGAGGCGCTGGCGCCGATCGGCGCGGTGCAGCGCACGAAAGTCGGACGCGAAGCGACGGAGCCGATGCGCGAGGACATCCGGCTGCTCGGCGGCATCCTCGGTGACACGATCCGCGAGCAGAACGGCGACGAAATCTTCGACCTCGTCGAGCGTGCCCGCGTCGAGTCCTTCCGGGTGCGGCGCTCCGAGATCGACCGCGCCGAGCTCGCCGAGATGTTCGACGGCATCGACATCCACGAAGCCATCCCGGTGATCCGGGCGTTCAGCGACTTCGCTCTGCTGGCCAATGTCGCCGAGGACATCCACCGGGAACGGCGGCGCGCGATCCACGTCGGGGCCGGCGAGCCGCCGCAGAACAGCAGCCTGGCCGCCACCTACCTGAAGCTCGATGCGGCACAACTGGATTCGGCGACGGTCGCCGCAGCGCTCGAAGACGCGCTGGTGTCACCGGTGATCACGGCGCATCCGACCGAAACCCGGCGCCGCACGGTGTTCGACACTCAGCACCGGATCACCGAGTTGATGCGGCTGGCCCTGCACGGGCAGGCCGAGACGCCCGACGGCCGCGACATCGAAACCGAGCTCCGCCGCCAGATCCTGACGCTTTGGCAGACCGCGCTGATCCGGTTGCAGCGCTTGCAGATTCAAGACGAGATCGAGGTGGGACTGCGGTACTACCACGCGGCCTTCTTCGAGGTGATGCCCCAGGTCAATGCCGAAGTCCGGCATGCGCTGCGAAGGCTCTGGCCCGACGCGCCGGGACTTCTCGAACACGCGATCCTGCGGCCCGGGTCGTGGATCGGGGGCGACCGCGACGGCAACCCGAACGTGACCGCCGACGTGGTTCGCCTGGCCACCGGCAGAGCTGCGCACACCGCGTTCGGGCACTACTTCGCCGAACTGGCGGCGCTCGAGGAGGACCTGCCGATGTCGACGCGACTTGTCGCGGTCACCGACGACCTCACCGCGCTGGCCGACCAGTGCCACGAGCAAGCCCGGCTCGACGAGCCCTACCGGCGCGCGCTGCGGGTCATCCGCGGACGGCTCACCACGACCGCACACGACATCCTGGACCGCCAGCCTCTGCTCGAACTCGATCTCGGCCTCGACCGGTACCAGACACCCGACGAGCTGCTCGCCGACCTCAACGTCGTCGACCGGTCGCTGCGAACCCACGGCGGCCATCTCCTCGCCGACGACCGGCTGGCCCGGCTGCGAGAATCCGTGCGGGTTTTCGGCTTCCACCTCTGCGGGCTCGACATGCGGCAGAACTCCGACGTGCACGAGGAGGTGATCGCCGAACTGCTGGCCTGGGCCGGCGTGCACCCGGATTACCTCTCGCTGTCGGAGCCCGAGCGCGTCGATCTGCTGGCCGCCGACCTGGCCAGCCGGCGACCGCTGACCCGCGAGCACACCAGACTCTCCGAACTGGCCCGAAAGGAACTGGACATCGTCGCCGCGGCCGCGCGCGCCGTGCAGGTGTTCGGACCGGAGGCGGTCCCGGTTTACATCGTGTCGATGTGCCGCTCGGTGTCCGACATGCTCGAGGCCGCGATCCTGCTCAAGGAGGTCGGCCTGCTCGACGCGTCGGAGGAATCGAATTCTCCGGTGGCCATCGTGCCGCTGTTCGAGACGATCGACGACCTGCAGCGCGGCGCCTCGATTCTGGAAGCGGCGCTGGACCTTCCGGTGTACCGGCGGCTGGTCAGCGCGCGCGGCGACAGCCAAGAGGTGATGCTCGGTTACTCGGATTCCAACAAGGACGGGGGATACCTCGCCGCGAACTGGGCGCTGTACCGGGCCGAACTCGACCTGGTGGACACCGTTCGCAAGGCCGGTATCCGGTTGCGGCTCTTCCATGGTCGCGGCGGCACGGTCGGTCGTGGCGGCGGACCGAGTTACGACGCCATCTTGGCGCAGCCACCCGGTGCGGTGTCGGGTTCGTTGCGCCTCACCGAGCAGGGGGAAATCATCGCCGCCAAGTACGCGGAGCCGCGCATCGCCCGGCGCAACCTGGAAACCCTGGTCGCCGCGACGCTGGAGTCGACCCTGCTGGACGTGGAGGGGCTCGGCGACGACGCCGAGCGGGCATACCAGGTGCTTGACGAGCTGGCCGCGCTCGCGCACCGCGCGTACGCCGAATTGGTCCATGACACACCGGGATTCGTCGACTACTTCACTGCCTCGACTCCGGTCAGCGAGATCGGCGCACTCAACATCGGTAGCCGCCCGGCCTCCCGAAAGCAGACCACGTCGATATCGGACCTGCGCGCGATCCCGTGGGTGCTGGCATGGAGCCAGTCGCGGGTGATGCTGCCCGGCTGGTACGGGACGGGCAGCGCGTTCGAGCAATGGATCGCCCAAGGTGACGGCCGCCTGGAGGTGTTGCAGGACCTGTACCGGCGCTGGCCGTTCTTCGCGACCGTGCTGTCGAACATGGCTCAGGTTCTGGCCAAGTCCGACATGGGCCTGGCGGCCCGGTATGCGCAGCTGGTCCCCGACACGGAGTTGCGCGACCGGGTGTTCGACAAGATCGTCGACGAACACCAGCGCACGATCCGGATGCACCGGCTGGTCACCGAGCAGGACAACCTGCTCGCCGACAATGCCGCGCTGGCGCGCTCGGTGTTCAACCGCTTCCCCTACCTGGAACCGCTCAACCACCTGCAGGTGGAACTGCTGCGCCGCTACCGTTCCGGCGACGACGACGAGTTCGTGCAGCGCGGCATCCTGCTGACCATGAACGGTCTCGCGTCGGCGCTGCGCAACAGCGGCTGACGGAACCGCTTGCACCGATCGAACCGTCTGACAGACATGGCAGACGTTTTCCTGGCGCCGGACGGCGGTCACGACGCCGCGGCGTTGTGCGAACGGGCCGCAGCGTCCCTCGCATCGCAAGCACGAAATGTGGAACGGCTTGCCGACGGGCTCGCCGACGGATGGCTCGGCGACTGCGAGGAAGGCCGCGGATGGGCCCGGCTGTTGCGGGAGAAAGCCGTCGGCGCCAACTCGCTGCGCTGGCTACTCGACCGGCACGCCGGGAATCTCACCACGCTCGCCGATCAATTCCGAAGAACCACAACACCTTACGGCGAAGCCGACGGCAACGCGATGAGGCAGCCGTGGCTGAATGGGTGAGGCCGGACGAGTGGACGCCCGGTGTCTGGTCGCACCCGGCGGTGACGGACATGCAAACCAGACTGGACCCGGCGCGGATGACCCGTTACGCCGACGACTGGCACGCGGCGGTGGACCGGATCGGAGACGTCCTGACGGAGTTGGATCGCCTGCTCACCACCCAACTCTGTGACACGTGGCGCGGCCACGGCGCCGACTCGGCGCTGGCATCCGTGCAGCAGTACGTCGCGGCCTCGTCCGAGGGGCTTGCCGCGTGCCGGTCTGCCGCAGTGCACCTGACCGAACTCTCCCGGGCGGCCGGCGATCTGCGATCATGCCTCGGCGCACCGGTGACCGAGGAGCAGGCACTCCTCCAAGTCCGCCAGTTGTACAGCGCTCCCGCTGTCGCAGCCGGCAACGCCGTCGCCGACATCCCGGAGCCGCCCGACCCGCCGGCGATCGGCGGCCCGGCAGCCGCGAGTGTGCTG
>JBAPQQ010000359.1:0-5765 GCA_049280695.1 Mycobacterium sp. | reverse complement strand
CTTCAAGACACGCGATGGAGTCGTTAGGCCTGGTAGAACCCTATGCTGTCTGTTGTGGCGTCTCGGTCGCAGCAATCCATCGTTTTCGAGACAGGCAGACAGAAGGATTTCCAGCCGTCACGTCCCCCATCAGCGCCACGGGCACTTCCTTCTAGCACGCACATTGCGCCAACCCCGAAAACTGGCGCTGACTCGGTAAACGCCACCACAGAGCTGGTCCGCCGGTAACGTCCGATTACCAAGGCCAGGCCATACCGCCAGCACGACCAACAAGGACTAGCACGTGAGCCACAACGACACCGACCAGACATCCGAGGAAGGAACCGGGGAAACCACCTCCGCTTTCCGCTCCGACTTGCTCGGCGAGTTGCACCCTTCGGCCGCTGTCGCCGCCGAGTCGGGGGTGTGGGGAGTCGAAGGGTTGCCGAGCGGCTCGGCGCTGCTTGTCGTGAAGCGCGGCCCCAACGCCGGATCGCGGTTCCTGCTGGATCAGCCCGTCACATCTGTTGGTCGGCATCCCGGCAGCGACATCTTCCTCGACGACGTCACCGTCAGCCGTCGGCACGCCGAGTTCCGAAGGGAAAACGGCGAATTCCAGGTCATCGACATCGGCAGCCTCAACGGCACCTAATGTCAACCGTCAACCGGTGGAGTCGGCGGTGCTGGCCAGCGGTGACGAGATCTATATCGGCAACTTCCGTCTGGTGTTCCTAACCAGGCCCACGACAGATTGACACCCAGGGCCTGACGCTAGGTGATGCATCACGTGAGGCAGCTGTACTGCTGCAAGCAGCCGCAGCTCGGCGTCGGACAGCCCTACCGAGCACCACGTTGGAGGTCGCCCACGCTGGCGAAGAGAGGTGTCTCAGTCCGGTTCTCTTCTGAGACGCTGTCGGTTACGTGTCACACGAGGTGTCAGCGGGGGCGAGCATGTGGTCGAGCAGGCGAAAGATCCGGTGGTGTGTGACGACCGTCGGCTTCAGTCGCGGCAGTTGTTGCCTCCTGAGAGGCCGCAGGTCTGCCCCCGGGCAGCTAGCGGCTTGAACGGCTACCGCCGGTCCTTTCCATCTATCGGGCTACGACACGCCCATCGGCCCTACGTCCCGTACATCACTTTCCTGGACGCAACTCGAGGTTGAGCCAGCCATCCTCAGCGGCGCAGGCAAACCCAAGTCCGGTGCGGGGGAAGCGCGTGCCGACGGGCGAAAAAGGCTTCACCGCCTCGCAAGCGCCGCAGCCGCCCCTCAGGCTCAAAGTCGTGATCGACATGACATCGCGATGCAGCTGCACCCCCGCACTGCAGACTTCCTTAATAAGCCCGGTCTCTGGAGACTGGCGTCGTCAGGCCAGGATCGTGATGGCGTCGTAAGCGTCAGTCATGGCACGCTGGGAAGGGCGGCGCGGTAGCGCGATCCCCGGCGGGTCGGCATGCCGTTCAGTTCGGAAATACTCGCCGTGGCACCTGAGCTATTTGCTTAACCAGCGGAATGTCCTCTGCCGCAACAGGAATCATCTGTTCCGTTCGATCCGTTTGCGCTTTGCACACAACGCATTGCCGACCCAACGTAACCTTCCGAATTGGCTTGTCAGGGAACAACTTATGGAAGCAATCAACGCAAATCTTCTGAGTCATCAGACCAAATCTTTCAGTCAGAGGTCCCGGTACTGGTCGAGGTTCGTGACCCCGGCAGCTAGCTAAGCTAGCTGCCGCGACGGCGCTGCCGGATGATGTCCAGCCGCTCCTTGAGCAGCTCGTCGAGCTCCTCGACCGAGCGGCGCTCCAGCAGCATGTCCCAGTGCGTGCGGGGCGGCTTCACCTTTTTCGGCTCGGGAAGGTCCCCCTCGATCAGCGTGCCCTCCATGCCGTTGCGGCACAGCCAGGTGCCGGGAATCTCCGCGTCGTCGGCGAACGGAACCTCGAACTCCTCGCCGTTCTCCGTGCGGTACCGCGCAACCTGACGCGGCGCAAGGTCGTGGTTGCGGTCGGTCTCGTAGCTCACGGCTCCGAGGCGACTGCCCCTCATGACGCGATCAGCCATCATCAACACTCCTCATCGCACGTATCACCGCATATCTGTGCAGGTTACGCCCAGCGGAACGAAGCAGCGCAGCCCATCAGTCCGGTGAACGCGCCCGAGCGATCGCGGCTAGCGTCAGCGTTATGCACATCGTCTTTTTCGTGGTCGGTGTGATCGTTGCGTTGGCGGTCTGCTGTTCGTAATTCAGGGATTCGGGGCGGTGTCCGGCAGCCCGATGACCAACACCATCACCTGGTCCATCCTTGGTCCGATCATCGCGCTGATCGGCATCGCCATCGCGTTCGCCGGATGGCGCTGGCGCTGGCGCAAGTCTTAGGCCCGGGATCGGGACGCGCAATCACGCCTCGTCGGAGATCAAGCTGATTCGGGAGACTCGAGCGAACGATCCTGCCATCGGCTATAACCTCACTCCACGGTGGTCCGGTAGCTGACGGAACAGCGTTCCCCGCTTAGGCGCGGCACTACTCGACGCCTCGGCTCTCCCACTGGCCGAAGGTCTTGCCTTC
This sequence comes from Mycobacterium sp., assembly GCA_049280695.1. Classification (GTDB taxonomy): domain Bacteria; phylum Actinomycetota; class Actinomycetes; order Mycobacteriales; family Mycobacteriaceae; genus Mycobacterium. Next base: position 3,220 of record JBAPQQ010000359.1, on the reverse strand, counting down.
CGAGGAAATCCACTCTCGACGGCCATTGCAGGACCGCCCGAGGGCGACGGCACCGGCAGTCGACGGGGAGGGAAAGACAATGTTGCGGGTGACGCGACCTGTCCCGGCTTCGACCGCTATAGCGCCGTTGGCGACTAGGCTGTTGCGGTCTTGGCGACCCAGCCGCGAGCCTCGTCGGCGTCGGTGGTGGGAAATGCCCGCACTTCGGCTGGCATCAAGAAACCGGCGAACCTCATGGTGTGCTTGATCCAGTCGACGTCGGTAACCACCGCGATGCGCTCCCACCTGGAGTAATGACTGAATCCGACCTTCGTGTCATCCCACATCGCGCCGGGATCGAAGCCCTCGAAATCCGGGGCGGTCTCGTAGTAGATGCTGACCTTCTCGTGCTGCTGCAGTTTCTTCTCGACATCTGGCATCAGCACGGTTTCATAGTCAGCCTTGGTGACGTGCCCATGGCAGGCGAATGCCGCGACGTTGCCGGGAAAGCCGGTCAAAACCTCGATCACGATGGCCTCCTGAACCGCTCGTCCTTGTCCTTCTCCCAGTTGCCAGGGTTTCCCCAACACGCAGGCGGGGATAGGGCCGAATGTCATCCCCGGTCATCACATGGCTTGACGGCACAATGGACGGGCCGCAGGACTGCGACACGGTACTGACGGCCAAGAGGTCGAACCTGAATATCCCGCGCCAGTACATGTCTGAGGGGCCGTGCGTTCCGGTGATCTTCCAGGTCAGACAGGGTTCGATGTGGCATTCTGCGGGGGTGTCCGCTGATCCTGCGGTACCGCCTTCGGGGGTGGTGACGTTTCTGTTCACCGATGTGGAGGGGTCAACCCGTCGGTGGGAGGCCGACGCCGAGGCGATGCGGGCGGCGCTGGCCGCCCACGATGAGGTGTTGCGTGCCGCGATCCAGGAGCACGGCGGCTGGCTGTTCAAGCACACACCGGCGACGGGTTAGCTCCTTCTGCGTACGAACCGGAAAACGTAATAGCCTTTGCGCCAACACATCTGCGACCTGGTCGAGTCGGCGCTTGGCGGCCGCATTAACACGGGGACCGCAAGCGGCCATGCTCGACCTCGGCGCAAAGTAGCCGCCAGCACGCCGTTGAGCGAAATTTCAGCGTTCGATTCTTCAAGCCGCCTTATGGCTGCGGGTAGGGGGCCCAGCGATTGTCGAAACCCGCCTTGCGCAGCGCGAGCTGATCGGCGCGCTGCTGTTCGGTGACGAAGTAGCGCGGGTCATCCGGGAAGAAGCTTTCCACCTCAGCGAGTAGCACCACTTGTTGGTCGACAATGCGGGGCGGGTCCGCGATGTTGGGGTCGAGATCCTGGAACCGTATGGAGATCGTGCCCTGGTTCAGGCCGCCCGTCGAGATCCAGTTCGCGACGCCCGGATCGGTCGGGGAGATCACCACGGTGTAGGTTCCATCGACGTTCGGGATGGCTTGGGCGGTGTTCAGGCTGGTCTGCTGGTCCCAGTAGTTGTCGGTGATCGTCCAGTCGTTGTAGACCGGCACAATGAAGTAGGCGGCATTGCCCGGATCGATGGTGAGCACCAGGGCTTCCGTGTCGGCGAGCTGGAAGTAGCTGTTGCTCTGCAGCTGGTTTGCCAAGAACTCGGCGTTGCTGGCCGGCTGGCTCACCACGTTGGGTTGCCTGAGCTCCCCGGTCCCTGGGTTGGTCGTGGCCAACCCCATGTACTTGGCTTCCTCCGACGCACCCCTGACCACCAATATCAAGGCGGTGAACGTGCCTCGCAGCACCGGCGGCACGTATGGCAGCGGCGGGATCAACGACACTACCGTCGTCAGCAATGGGCTGTCGGTCACCAGTGGCCCTAGCAGGGTGAACCCTCCGAGCTGGGCGAACAGGCTGTTGGGCGGGCCGCTGACCCGCTCGATCGACAAGCTCATCGGTTCTTCGACGTTCCAGTCGGCCAACGTGTCGCGCCCCGCGATGATGGTGGAGCTGGAGGTGAGCTGTAGGTGGTTCTTCTCTCCGGGCGCGGCGGGCTTACTGCTCACCGTGATTCTGAACGTGCCGTCGGGATTGACCTCGAGGTCGTCCTTGGTAAGGATCGACGATGTCGTCCCGGCCAAGCCTTCCAGCACGCTGAAGGAGATGTCGGCTGGAAACCCGTCGGGGTAGTTGTGGAATTGGCCCGTGATCACATAGGACGACGATGCGTTGACCGACATGAATCGGTAAATGGTGTCGGGGTTGTCGTAGAGGATGCGTGAGCCGTTGACGTCCATCCCGTACCAGATGTGGGGCGGGGCGACCTGGGTAACAACAGTCGGAGCCATGGGATTGAGCAGTTGTTGCTGAAACGCTGCGGCCATGGCGTACTCGTCGACGGCGTTGTTCAGTGCTGCCACGTTCTCCGCGTCGGGACCGCCAACCAAAGCGAATTGCTGTCGGGCGGTGGACAGAAAACTGTGCCTTAGAACGAGTTTCATGAGCATCACCGGCAACGTGTTGACGGTTCGGGTGGCTATTTTCTCGGCGGCGAGTTGTTCCGGCGTTCCGAGCGGACTGACCGCTAGCGTCGCGACGCTCTGGCTGAGTTCTGCGGTCTGCGTGGCCTGCGTAGGTGTGGTGGCGTTGAAGCCAGGTGCAGCAATGTGTCCGATTTCGCGGCGCACCCACGCCAGCAAGCCCCACAGAGCCGGCGGCTCAGCGGGGGCCACGGGGGTGTTGGTGGCCATCGGGCCCGTTCCGAACACGGACAGCACACCTGCCACGATGCGTGCCAACGGCCGAGACACCACCTGCGTGACCGGATCCACCGGCGCGGAGGCCGACGCGGCGGGCTGGGTGGTTAGCTCGGTGGTGTCGGCCAGCGGCACCCCCGAGAAATTCACCCCTTGGCTGGCAGCCGATGTCGAGGCATTCGTGACGGCGGTGGTCAGCGCGTCAGCGGTGGCCGCGATGGCCGCGGTGGCGTCGCTCACGGTCCGCTGCGCACCCGTGGAGACGTCGCTGGTGATCTGCGCCAGCGACGGGCGGCTCCGCACAGCCAAGGCCGCCGGCGGTGCGCTGATGTTCGTCTGTGCCACGGGCGCAGTGGAACGGTGCGCACGCCACGGTGTCGGGGTGTCCTGCCGCGCGTTAGTGGCTGGCAGCTCGACCGGTGCGCTCTCCGACGGGACGGTGGCGGGCTGCTGACCGAACACATCTGGGCCGGGCTTGGAATCGGGCTTGAGCGCGGGGGTGG
>JBAPQQ010000358.1:0-2317 GCA_049280695.1 Mycobacterium sp. | reverse complement strand
GGCACCGTCAGTGCGTGCTCCTACCTGTGTAGCCGGGCCCTGCGGGGGCGCCCCAACCGCACACAGGAGCAGCCGATGACGACGATTCACGACGTCCCGACGATCCGTTACGCGATACCGCGCGTGGTCCCCCCGGCCGAACAGAGTGCAGCCGCCTAGCCGAGATCCTTCCCCGGGGCGCGGCCTTTCTCCTCTTACCGCCGCCGGCCCACACGACGGTCGTGCGGGCCGAAACGCATCAGGCCGCGGTCGCACACGTCGTGACGCCCGCGAAAGCACCGTAGAAAGTCCGCCGAGATTGTCAGACGCCTCCGGAACATGCCTCGTCCGCACTACGATCACGACCTATCCGCAGGGGAACGATTCCATGACCGCACTTCCCGACTGGGACATCGTCAGCGACGCCGAATTGGCATGTGCCGCGGCCGCCGGTGACCGTCGCGCGTTCGCCTCCATCTACGACCGGTACGCCGACCGGCTGCACGACTTCTGCATCGGGATGCTGCGCGATCGCGACGCCGCCGCCGACTGCGTCCAGGATGTGTTCTGCGCTGCGGCCACCCGGCTGCCGCAACTCCGCGAGGCGGACAAGCTGCGGCCGTGGCTGTACGCGATCGCCCGCAACGAATGCCTGCGCTGCATTCGGGCCCGCGGCCGGGAGCGCGTATACGACGAGGTGCCCGAGGCGGAGTCGGGCGAAGCGGGCCCGGACACGCTGGCCGCGCGCAGCGAACTGGCCAGCCTGATCGCCGATGCCGCCGGCGGGTTGTCGGACCGCGACCGCTCGGTGCTCGAATTGGCGTACCGCCACGGCCTGGAGGGGCCCGAACTCGCCGAAGCACTCGGGGTGAGCGCCGCCAGCGCGAAGAAGATGACGCAGCGGCTGCGCGAGACGATCGAGCGGTCGCTGGGCGCGCTACTGGTCTCGCGGCGGGTGCGCAGCAACCCCAGTGCGTGCCCGGAGCTGGGCGAGATCCTGGCCGGCTGGGACGGGCAGTTCTCGGTCCTGATGCGGAAAAGGATTGCGCGCCATATCGAGTCCTGCCCGGTGTGCGACGAAGAACGGCGCCGGCTGGTGAACCCGGTCGCGCTGCTTGGCGGTGTGCCGGTGTTCATCCCGGCACCGGCCTGGCTGCGGGAACGCACGCTGGATCAGATCCCACTGACCGGTAACAGCGCCGCCATGGGTTCTACAGACGCGACCGAAAGTGCCTCTGCCACAACGGAAGACGAAGCCACGGAACTTCTGCAGGCTTCTGGGGACGGCCCCGCCGACGCCGATGCGGACTCGAAGTTTCTATCGCGCGGCGCGCTTCTCTCGATGGCGCTGGGTGCTCTGGTGCTGATCGTCGTCGGGGGCCTGACCATTGCCTGGCTGCAGCAGCGCAACGCGCAGTTCGCACCCGCCAACATCAGCAGGTCCGCGCCACCGCCCACCACCCAGATGCCGCGGATGTTCGCACCACCGCCCAGCAGTGCGCCGCCGTCGGCAGCGCCATCTGAGGTGCCGGTGACGACGACGATTCCGGCGGTCACGTCACTGCCGCAGTCGACGGTGGTCCCGCCGCCGATCACGACGACGGTTCCGATGGCACCGCCACCGCCGGGTCAGGGGCCGTCGTCGGGCACCTCCAGGCCGCCGGTGTTCACGCCGTCGAGCACGCCGGACGAGCCGTCGCCGCCTGCGCAGACGGAAACCCCGACACCCCCGGAGCAGACTGCGCCGCCGGTGACGACGAAACCGCCGTCGACGCCGACGAAGACGTTCACGAAGACGAAGTTGCCGACCGCAACGGTCGGGCCCGCCGCACCGCCGCCGACGACGCAGGGCCCGATCATCTACTGACGTCGCCAGGCGTCGAGGTCCTGCTGGACCAGCTGGGCGATCAGCGACATCGCCTGCTCGTTCTCGGAGGCGACGGTCACCTCCGCGCCGTTACCTGCGTCCAGGGTCATGATCATCAGCGCGGAGCCCGCGTCCACCGGTTCGCCGCCGTCGACCGAAAGGGTCACCGGGACACCGGCGTTGACAGCTGCCTCGGCGATGATCGCGGCCGGCCGGGCATGCAGCCCGATAGCTGAGCCGACGACGACGGTCCTGGTGTGCATGCTGGCCAATCTCCTTGCAGCTGCCCGCAATCTACCGCTGCGCGAACCAGCGGTGAGGATCATGCGACGACGACCTCGACCTCGGTGTCGGTGATCAGCATCTCTCGTAACGTGGTTCAGATGACCGCACCTCCGCCGCGCACCTCACAGCGCTCCGCCGTTCTGTCGGGTGTTGCCGTCGTCGCCGGCGCGGCGTACGGCCCCGTGA
>JBAPQQ010000357.1:0-2270 GCA_049280695.1 Mycobacterium sp. | reverse complement strand
GGCCCGATCTGGATCGGCCCGAGCCCGCAGTCGATCCGAGACCTCGGCGACAAGGTCACCGCCCGGCACATCGCCGCCCGTGCGCAGGCTCCCCTGGTGCCCGGCACTCCCGATCCGGTCAAGGACGCCGGCGAGGTGGTGGCGTTCGCCCAGGAGTACGGGCTGCCGATCGCGATCAAGGCGGCCTTCGGCGGCGGCGGCCGCGGCATGAAGGTCGCGCGCAACATCGAGGAGATCCCCGAACTGTTCGAGTCCGCGACACGCGAGGCCACCGCCGCGTTCGGCCGCGGCGAGTGCTTCGTCGAGCGCTACCTGGACAAGCCCCGCCACGTCGAGGCACAGGTGATCGCCGACCAGCACGGCAACGTCGTCGTCGCCGGCACCCGCGACTGCTCGCTGCAGCGCCGCTACCAGAAGCTCGTGGAAGAAGCGCCGGCGCCGTTCCTGACCGACGCGCAGCGCAAGGAGATCCACGAGTCGGCCAAGCGGATCTGCAAGGAAGCCCACTACTACGGCGCGGGCACCGTCGAGTACCTCGTCGGTCAGGACGGGCTGATCTCGTTCCTCGAGGTCAACACCCGACTGCAGGTCGAGCACCCGGTCACCGAAGAGACCGCCGGCATCGACCTGGTGCTGCAGCAGTTCAAGATCGCCAACGGCGAGAAGCTCGACATCACCGAGGATCCGATGCCGCGCGGGCACGCGATCGAGTTCCGGATCAACGGCGAGGACGCCGGCCGCAACTTCCTGCCCGCTCCCGGCCCGGTGAGCAGGTTCGTCCCGCCGAGCGGGCCGGGCGTGCGGCTGGACTCCGGCGTCGAGACGGGTTCGGTGATCGGCGGGCAGTTCGACTCGATGCTGGCCAAGCTGATCGTGTACGGAGCCAATCGCAACGAAGCGCTGGCCCGGTCGCGGCGCGCCCTGGACGAGTTCGAGGTGGAAGGTCTGGCCACCGTGATTCCGTTCCACCGCGCGGTGGTGTCCGACCCGGCGTTCATCGGCGACGGCGAAGGCTTCTCCGTGCACACCCGCTGGATCGAGACCGAGTGGGACAACACGATCGAGCCGTTCACCGGCGGCGACCCGATCGACGAAGAGACGCTGCCGCGGCAGAAGGTGGTCGTCGAGGTCGGCGGTCGCCGTCTCGAGGTGTCGCTGCCCGGCGACCTGGCGCTCGGCAACGGCGCTGCCGCCGCGAATCCCGACGTCATCCGCAAGAAGCCCAAGCCGCGCAAGCGGGGGTCGCATGCCGGCGTCGGAACCGCCTCGGGTGACGCGGTCACCGCGCCCATGCAGGGCACCGTGGTCAAGGTCGCGGTCGAAGAGGGCCAGGAGGTGAGCACCGGCGATCTCGTCGTCGTGCTCGAGGCGATGAAGATGGAGAACCCGGTCACCGCCCACAAGGACGGCACCATCACCGGTTTGGCCGTCGAGCCGGGTGCCGCGATCACCCAGGGCACCGTCCTCGCCGAGATCAAGTAGACACCTGCGGGCGCGACGAGGCGTAGGGCTCCAGCCGTGGAGCCGGTCGAAATCAACGCCGGCGCTTGGTATTTGCGCGCGCTGCGAGCAGATGAGCGCGTCGACGACCGGCCGGCGCTGGCCGAGCTGGGCGAGACCCGCCCCGACTACATCTGGCGCCGCGCCGCGCAGTGGCAGACCGACGTCGCCTATTCCTGGGCCGTCTGCGAGCCCGCGACCGGCGAGCTGGTCGCCGAGGTCGTCCTCGATCTCAGCACCGCGGCTCTGACTCGCCGCGCCCGCGCGGGCTACCAGAACGCGGCGATGGCAGCCGAAGAATCGGTTCGGCGATTCCCAGGAGATGCGCTGCCGGCAAACAGGATTCAAACGTCACGCGGAAGTCGGTCACCGGGTTGAGAAAAGGGTTGCCGCCGGCTTAAAAGAAGCTAAGAAGTTGTGCCGTCGTCATCATTGCCGTTGTCGTGACCACCCCACCGGAGTAGGGTCTGAGTCAGGGTTGAGTTCACAGCCTGCGCGGAGCGCCTCGGCCGGCCCTGGATGATGGACTCCTTGCTCGTGGGGCTGGTTACCCGAAGCGGTCCGACACAAATGCGACACATTCGAACAGATGGAGTCGTCGATGACTGCTGTTGACAACGCTGCACTCTCCGCGAAGCGGAGTTCGGGCAAGCTCGACCAATTCTCCGGCCACGGAGTGCACCTGCACGTCCAAATGGACGGCGGCGCCACGATAATCGACGTCACCGGAGAACTGGACGCCTTCAACATCCACCACTTGAGCGACTTCG
>JBAPQQ010000356.1:0-10538 GCA_049280695.1 Mycobacterium sp. | reverse complement strand
GATCTTCACGGTGGGCCGGACCGGCGTCGACATCACTCCCGGGAGTGAGGGCGCGACGCTGTTGCCCGAGCTCGGCCCGGAACCGACGGACGTGGTGCTGTATCGCTGGCACGGCATCGGGCCCATGGGCGGCACCGACCTCGACGCGATCCTGCGCAACCTCGGGGTGTCGACGATCGTCGCGGTCGGTGTCTCGCTCAACATCGCAATCCCGAATCTCGTCATGGACGCCGTGAACGCCGCCTACCGCGTGGTCTTGCCGCGAGATGCCGTCGCCGGCTTCCCCGCCGAGTACGGCGATGCCGTCATCGCCAACACGCTGTCCCTGCTTGCGACGATCACTACGACGGATGATCTACTCCGAGCATGGACGACAACGTGAACTTCACCGTGCCGGCGGTCGCGCGAGCCGTCGCTACCGCGCTCGGTGACCGCATTCTCGTCACACAGGGCGACAAGCAGTACACGTATGCGGAAATCCTCGAGCGGTCGGCGCGGCTCGCTTCCTATCTGCATTCGAGTGGGCTGGGCTGCCACACCGAGCGAGACGCCCTCGAAGGGCACCAGGTCGGCCAGGATCTCCTCGGCATCTACGCCTACAACGGCAACGAATACATCGAGGCGATGCTCGGCGCGTGGGGCGCGCGGGTGGCACCGTTCAACGTCAACTACCGCTACGTCAAGGCCGAACTGCAATATCTTCTCGCCGACGCCGGTGCGACGGCGTTGATCTACTACGCCACGTTCGCGCCGCGCGTCGCCGAGGTGCTGCCCGACCTGCCCAATCTCAAGGTGCTCATCCAGATCGCCGACGACTCGGGTAACGAGTTGCTCGACGGCGCCGTCGATTACGAGACGGTGATCGCATCGACTGCGCCGGCTCATCCGCCTGTCGAGCCCTCGCCGGACGACCTGTACGTGCTCTACACCGGCGGGACGACGGGGATGCCGAAAGGTGTGCTGTGGCGGCAGCACGACATCTTCGTGACGTCGTTCGGGGGACGCAATCTCGTCACCGGTGAGGTGATGCGCTCCGTGGACGAGATCGTGGCCCGCGCCGGCGAGAACCCGGGGACCAAGTTGATGATCCTCCCGCCGCTGATGCACGGCGCCGCTCAATGGGGCGTGATGACGGCGATCACGACCGGACAATCCCTGGTCTTCCCGTCCGTCGTCGACCGACTGGACGCCGGCGAAGTGGTTCGCACCATCGAGCGGGAGGGTGTGTCGGTGGTGACGGTAGTCGGCGACGCGATCGCACGGCCGCTTCTCGCGGCGATCGAGGCTGGAAACGTCGATGTCTCGTCGTTGGTGGCGATCGCCAATGGCGGCGCGCTGCTGACGCCGTCGATCAAGGAGCGACTGATCTCAGCGCTTCCCAACACCCTCGTCATCGACGGAGTCGGCTCGTCGGAGACCGGGGCGCAGATGCATCACATGTCGATGTCCGGGGCGGTGTCGACGGGCAGGTTCAACGCCGGACCGGACACGTTCGTGGCAGCCGAGGACCTGAGCTCGATTCTGCCGCCGGGCCACGAGGGGATCGGCTGGCTGGCACAGAGAGGCTATGTGCCGCTTGGCTACAAAGGCGACGCGACCAAGACCGCGGCCACCTTTCCCGTCATCGACGGCGTGCGATACGCGATACCAGGCGACCGGGCTCGCCACCTCGAGGACGGGTCCATCGAACTGTTGGGCCGGGACTCGGTCACCATCAATTCCGGCGGCGAGAAGATCTTCGCCGAAGAGGTCGAGATGGCTCTTGCGTCACACCCTTCCGTCGCCGACGTGGTGGTGGCGGGGCGGCCGAGCGAACGCTGGGGCCAGGAGGTGGTGGCGGTCGTGGCGCTCGCCGATGGTGCTGCCGTGGACGGCCCTGAGTTGATTTCCCATGCGGCGCAGTCGATCGCACGCTACAAGCTGCCGAAGGCCGTCGTCTTCCGCCCCTCGATCGAACGCAGCCCGGCCGGCAAGGCCGACTACCGGTGGGCGCGCGAACAGGTCACCTAGTCTGCGATTTCGGCGCGCAAACCGTCGCTGAGCGACGGTAAGCGCGACAAATCGCGGTGGTTACGTCGAAACGACTGTGGCAGCGGCGGTTCCGGGCGCGCCGTACAACTGGGCGAACCCGACCTGCGGCGACCCCGGGACCTGACGCTGGCCCGCCTCGCCGCGCAGCTGCCGCACGAGCTCGTGAATCTGCCGCAGCCCCGACGCGCCGATCGGCTCGCCGTTGGCGATCAGCCCGCCGTCGGTGTTGACGGGCATCGCGCCGCCGATCTCCGTTGCGCCGTCGGCAAGTAGCTTCTCCTGGTCGCCGTCGGCGCAGAACCCGCATTCGGCCATGTGGATCACCTCCGCGCCCGCATCGGTGTCCTGCAGCTGGACCACGTCGACGTCCCCGGGTGCCACCCCGGCCTTTTCGAACGCAGCACGCGACGCATACACCGTCGGCGACACGTCCTCCTCCACCGGTGCGAACGTCGTATTGACTTCGTAGGCGCCGTAGCGGCGAGTCCGCACCTCCACCGCCCGCAGGTACACGGGTTTGGAGGTGTAGCGGTCTGCGATGTCGGCTCGGCACATCACCACCGCCGCGGCCCCTTCGTCGGGCGCGCAGAACATGTACTGGGTCAGCGGATAGTTCAGCATCGGCGAGCTCAAGATCTGATCCTCCGGAATCGGCTCGCGCCGGAACGCATTCGGATTCAGCGCGCCATTGCGGAAGTTCTTGGCAGCCACCTTGGCGAGAGTCTGCTGAGAGATGCCGTGCTCGTGAAGGTAGCGGTTGGCCTTCATTCCGAAGAACTTGGTGGTGAGGTACTGGCCGTTCTGCGCATACCAACTCGGCATCCCGACCAGTGCGGGGTCCTCGGTGAACGCACCGCGCGGGTGCTTGTCCATGCCGACGGCGATGCCGATGTCGTAGTCGCCCAGCCGGATTCCGTCCGCGCACGCCTTGGCGGCGCTGGCCGCCGTCGCACAGGCGTTGAAGACGTCGGTGAACGGGATGCCGGTGAGACCGACCAGGCTGACGATCGCGTCCGGGTTGGCCACCGTCCAACTCCCCCCGACACCGAACTGGATGTCCTTCCACTCGACACCGGCATCGGCAACGGCCGCGAAGATGGCGTCCGCGCCCATCTGCATAGCGGTCTTGCCCTCGAACCGGCCGAACGGGTGCAGGCCCACCCCGATGATCGCCACGTCCGTCATGTGCGAAGTGTCCTCTCGTGTTGGTGTTGATACTGTAATATTTACAGTAGGATCGTGTCGTGGAGATGCAAGCCCAGGACATCCTGTCGGCCGACCGCGCCGCCGAATGGAAGCGCGATCCCTACCCGTTCTTCGCCGAACGGCGCCGGCACGGCGGCGTCTTCCGTGGCCCCGTGGTCGACTACTCCAGGCTTCCGGAGTCGATTAGGCCGAAGCACGTCTTCTCGGCGTTGTCGTTCGACGCGGTGAACACGGTGTTCCGCGACGGACGGGTCTTCAACTCCAGCGGCTACGACACGACGATCGGCTTGTTCGCCGGCCGGACCATCCTCGCGATGGAGGGCAAGGAACACCGCGAGCACCGCAATCTGGTGTCCGCAGCGTTCAAGACCAAGTCGCTGGCGCGTTGGGAGCCCGAGATCGTCCGTCCGGTCTGCACCGCTCTGATCGACGAGTTCGCTTCGGCCGGCCAAACCGATCTCGTCAAGAAGTTTACGTTCGAGTTTCCCACCCGGGTCATCTCGCGGTTGTTGGGTCTGCCGGAAGAGGACCTGGCCGTGTTCCGGCGCCGGGCGATTCAGCTCAGCAGCTACAACTATGACTACAAGACCGCCTTCGAGGCGTCGGCAGCGTTGAAGGACTACTTCCTCGGGCAGATCGAGCAGCGGAAGTCCGAGCCGACCGACGACATCATCGGCGATCTCGTCACTGCCGAGATCGATGGCGAGAAGCTCAGCGACGAAGCGATCTACTCTTTCCTGCGGCTGCTGCTGCCCGCCGGGCTGGAAACCACCTACCGCTCGTCGGGCAACCTGCTCTTCAACCTGCTGACACGGCCCGGCCAGTTCGCGGCCGTTCAGGCCGACCGCGACTTGATCGGCCCGGCGATCGAAGAAAACCTCCGCTCCGAGACACCGTTGACGTCGGTGCAGCGGTTCGCGACCGGGGACACCGAACTCGAAGGAGTCGAAATCCCCGCCGGCTCCATGATCGACGTCTGCATCGGCTCGGCGAATCGTGACGAACAGCGATGGGAGCGGTCCGAGGACTTCGACATCTTCCGAAAGCCGATCCCGCACATCTCGTTTGCGGCAGGCGAACACACCTGCATGGGGCTGCATCTGGCGCGCATGGAAACCCGCGTCGCGTTGGAGTGCCTGCTCGACCGGCTGACCGACATTCACTTGATCACCGACGACGACCCGCACATCCGTGGCAACCCGTTCCGCTCCCCGACCGCGCTGCCGGTCACCTTCGACGTCGTCGGCTAACTCTTGTAGGGCACCATCTTGACGTAGCCGCCGGCATCGACCCGCAACTGCAAGCCCGTGATGAACCGCGCGTCGTCGCTGGCCAGGAACACCACCGCGTTGGACACGTCTTGCGGCTCGACGTACGGAACCGGCATCGCCTGCATCACCGGGAAGACCGCTTCGGCATCCTCGCGTGTCGGCGACTCCTTGTCGGGCCGGAACTGCTGATACATCCCCTCGTTCTGCAGCATGTCGGTGTTCACGTTGCCCGGATGCACCGCGTTGACCCGAATCATCCGGCTCGCCAGCTGGATCGACAGGTCGTTGACGTAGCGGGCGATGACCTGCTTGGCCAAGATGTAGGCAGAGCTGCCGGGTCCCTGGTTCGTCGCGCTGCCCAGCAGCGCGGCAAGGGAACCCGTCGCGATGATCGATGCGCCGTCGTTCAGATGCGGGATGCTCGCCTGGATCACGTTGAACACACCCGCAAGATCGGTGTCGATGGTGTCCGACCACGACTGGATGGTCTGCCCCTTTCCCATCGCGGAGATACCCGCATTCGCTACCACGACATCGAGTCGGCCGAGCTCGTTCACGCCTTCCTCGATCGCCTTCCACACCGGCGTCCGCTCCCTCACGTCCACGATCGCGGGATGGATTGGCACGCCTTCTTTTTCGACCAGCCGCGCGGTCTCCTCGAGATCCTCCGGACGCGCGAGCGGATACGGGTTGCCGTCCAGATCGGCGCAGATGTCCAGTGCGATGATGCTCGCGCCCTCCGCGGCCAAGCTCACCGCGTGCGAACGCCCCTGTCCTCGGGCCGCACCCGAGATCACGGCGACCTTGTTGTCCAGTTTCCCCACTACTGCTGCCTTTCTCGTGTCCGTGGCATGCGGCATCCGATGGTCTTGGTTTCCAGGTACTGCTGAAAACCTTCGACGCCGCACTGCCGGCCGATGCCGCTGCTCTTGTACCCGCCGAACGGTGCGTCGGCACCGTAGAACATCCCGCCGTTGACCCCGATCGATCCGGTTCGGATGCGGCGGGCGATGTCCATTCCGCGTTGGGTGGAGGCCGAAAGCACCGCTCCGGCGAGGCCGTAAACGCTGTCGTTGGCCAGCCGCACGGCTTCGTCGTCGTCGCGGAAAGGAATGATCACCAGCACGGGCCCGAAGATCTCCTGCTGGGCTATCGCTGCGCTGTTGTCCACGCCGACGATCACTGTCGGCTGCACGTAGTAACCGTCGGCCAGGTGCGCGGGCAGGTCTTCGAATGAGTCGCCGCCGGTGGTGATCTCGGCGCCGTCACGACGCGCCCGGTCGCAGGCTTCGAGCACGCGCTGCTTCTGGACCGCGCTGATCAGCGGGCCCACCAAGGTGTCCGGGAGCGCCGGGTCGCCGACAGGGACCATCTGGAACGCGGCGGTCACGTCGGCGACCGCCTGCTCGTAGAGGGACTCGTGAATCAGCATGCGGGTGGTCAATGCGCACGCCTGGCCGGCATGCACGCAGACGCCGACCGCGCTTGGAATGACCCTGCCCGGGTCGGCATCGTCGAGCACGATCAGCGCCGACTTCCCGCCCAGTTCGAGGAACGTGCGCTTGAGCGTGTCGGCACCGTCGCGGATCAACCTCTTGCCGACGGCGGTGGATCCGGTGAACGAGATCATGTCGACTCTCGGGTCGGTCGCCAGCAGCCCGGCCACCTCGTTCGACGGCGTGGGAACGACGTTGACGACGCCGGGCGGAATGTCGGTGTGCTCGGCGATCAGTCGCCCGAGCCGGGTGGCGTTCCACGGCGCGTGCGGATCCGGTTTCAGCACAACGGTATTGCCCGTCGCCATCACCGGCCCGAGCTTGTTCAGGATGACCTCGATCGGGAAGTTGGAGGGGGTGATGGCCGCGACGACGCCCACCGGCTCCTTGACCACCGTGCGCACGTTGCGTTCGCCGAACAGCCCGCCGCCGGCCAGCGCGCGCTCCCACTCGAAGTCGTCGACCAGTCGAGCGGGATACCGCAATGACTCCGCCAATGGCCAGTCGAGTTGCGCGCTGTGCGTCGTCACCGCCGGACACCCGACCTCGGCGATGAGTTCGTCGCGCAACGCGTCCTTTTCGGCCTCCAGCGCCGACTGCAACTGAGCCAGGCAGCGCTTGCGCAACGCGCGGTTTCTCGACCAGTGCGTTTCGTCGAAGGCGCGCCGCGCCGCCCCGATCGCACGGTCCATGTCCTGCGCGTCGGCGCCCGCGGTGCGTCCCAGCACCAGGCCGGTGGCGGGGCTCACGTTGTCGAATTCGGCCCCCGACGCCGATGCGACGAGCTCGCCGTCGACGAGCATGCGGGCTTCCGCCCGCTTCGCTGCCCGTCGGCCCACGTCGACGCTGGAGGCGACCTGGTCTTGCGCGACGTCGCTCACCTGCACCTTTCGCCTGGCGGATCAACGGTAAACATTACAGTAGTATGGTTCGACGTGGTCAAGGTGATGGAGGGCTTCCGCGTCCTGGAGGTCGCACAGTTCACGTTCGTACCGGCCGCGGGCGCCATCCTTGCCGACTGGGGCGCCGACGTCATCAAAGTCGAGCACCCTGTGCGCGGCGACACTCAGCGCGGTTTCCTGAACATGGGCGGCCACCAGTTGAACCCCGACCGGCATCCGCTGATCGAACACCCCAACCGCGGCAAGCGCAGCGCCGGCATCGACATCTCGACCGCCGATGGCCGGGAGGTGCTGTACGAACTTGCCAAGACCTCGGATGTGTTCCTGACCAACTATCTGCCCGCGGCGCGGCAGAAGAACAAGTTCGACGTCGAGCACATCCGCGCGGTGAACCCGAAGATCATCTATGCGCGGGGCAGCGCCTACGGAGACAAGGGGCCACAACGCGACGTCGGCGGCTATGACGGAACAGCGTTCTGGACCAGAAGCGGGGTCGGTCATGCGTTGTCCCCAGCTGAGTTGGGAGGCTTTATCGCCCAGGGTATTCCGGCGTTTGGCGACTCGATCGGCGGCATGAACATCGCCGGCGGTATCTCGGCTGCGCTGCTGCATCGCGAGCGCACGGGTGAGTCGGTCGAGGTGGACGTGTCCTTGCTGAGCACGGCCTGGTGGGCCGGTGGCGCGAGCGTGACGCACGGCATGGACACCGGCGAGATCATGCGCGCGGAGATGCCGCATTCCGGCGGCTCGGCCGTCAACCCGTTCCTGGGCAACTACGAAACCTCCGACGGCGGCACCATCAACCTGTGCATCGTGAGTCCCACCGGCTACATCCGCGACACCTTCGAGCACCTCGGCATCCCGGAGGCGGCTGACGATCCCCGTTTCGCCGACGTGCTGCCTCTGATGGAAAACGCCGAGGCCGCAAGCGAACTGATCGTCAAGGCGGTCGGCAGCAAGCCGTTCGGCTACTGGCGACAGCATCTGAAGACGATGAAAGGCCAGTGGGCGCCGTACCAGAGCTTCATCGATCTCGCCTCCGACGAGCAGGCGATAGCCAACGACATGGTCGTCGAAGTGGAGCCGGGCGATGGTGGCGCGCCATTCAAGGTCGTTCGGGGTCCGGTGCAGTTCAACCACGAGCCGCTGGCGACGACGCGCGCGCCGCAGGCCTCCGAACACACCGAACTGGTGTTGATGGAACTCGGCATGGACTGGGACCGCATCGCGGCGCTGAAGGAGTCCGGCGCCATCGCCTGACCCCATGCCCCCCGGCACCGTTTGCGCCTAACCTTGTCTGGTGCGGTGGATTGTCGACGGCATGAACGTGATCGGCTGTCGCCCGGACGGCTGGTGGCGTGACCGCAACCGTGCAATGGCAGCCCTGGTCGAACGGTTGGAGCAATGGGCGGCGGCCGAGGGCGCCGACGTGACGGTGGTGTTCGAGCGACCGCCGTCACCGCCGATCGAATCCTCCGTGATCGTCGTGGCGCATGCGCCCAAGGCGTCCGCGAACTCGGCCGACGATGAAATCGTGCGAAGGGTCAGAACGGACGCGCATCCCGCCGAAATCTGCGTCGCAACCTCGGATCGAGCACTGTCAGAACGAGTCCGGGCCACAGGAGCGACTGTGTATTCCGCCGAGAGCCTGCGCAACCGCATCCAACCGCGGCCTCCGCGCGCATGACGGACGTACGATCAACGCCGACCTGCTGGACTTCATCCCGCCCCGGCCGATTCGCGTGCCGGAGAGTAGTTCGGCTTGCCGAGTCCGAGGACATGCTGCGCGATCATGTTGCGGAACACCTCGAGCGTGCCGCCGTAGATGCCGACCAGCGGTGCGAAGCGGTAGATGCACTCGGCGGCACCGTCGTCGGCGGCCCCGTCGGTGCCTAGCGGCAGCGACGACGCCGTCCCGAGAATGTCCATCAGGTCCGGCGAAATGTCACGCATCGTCTGCGCGAGGGCGACCCTGCCGAAAATGCCGGGGGCAGACAGTGCCGCCTCCATCCGTGCCACGCTGCGGCCCAGCCGGTAAGCGACCGACTGGTCGTCGACGAGACGCCGTCCGTTCGGATCGGTCCGCCCGACCGCCCCAGCGGCCCTGTCGACCGCATCGGCCATGAAACCGGCCTGATGCATCATGATCGACACGTCCTGCAGTCCGTCGGGTGCGGCCGCCACGGCCCCGTGCTCGACGTTGAGCGGCTCGCGCAGCACAGTCCAACCGCCGTTCACCGCGCCCAGCCGGTACTTGTCGTCGACGCGGACGTCGCTGTAGTAGACGATGTTGGTGCGGTCGCCGTCGACGGTCCGGATGCCTTGGATCTCGATGCCCGGGGTGTCCAACGGGACCAGAAACATGGTCAGACTCTTGTGTTTCGGCGCCTCCGGGGCGGTGTTGGTGATCAGGAAGACGTACTGGCAGTTATGCGCGCCGGTGGTGAACATCTTCGAGCCGTTGATCACCCAGCCGGCTCCGTCACGCACGGCGCGGGTCTTGCACGTCGCTACGTCGGATCCGCCCTCGGGCTCGGTGTAACCGAGGCACAGCCGGACGTGACCGCTGAAAACACCCGGCAGCACTTCGTCTTTCAGCTCCTGCGACCCGAACGCCGCCACCGATCGCGCCACCATGGAGGTAGTGCCCGACGTGACCCACGGGACGTGGGCGCGCCGCTTCTCCAATTCCCAGATGCGCCGCTGCACACGGTTGAAGCCGCCTTCGGATTCCGGCTTCCATTCGCGGGTAAGGTAACCGGCTGCTCCGAGCGCCAGGTGCACGCCTTCGTCGAAGTTGTCGCCGGTTTCGCGGTCACGGCGCTTGACCTCTTCGGTCACCTGGGTTTCCAGGAACTCCCGCACTTCCTCGAGGAAGGCTTGGTCGTCATCGGAGAGCATGACGCGTGAGAAGTCCATGGCTATACACCTTCCCGGCCGGTGACGATTTCCGCCACGTACCGTGCGGCGGCGCCGGGGTCGCCGCCGGCGAGCGGCCAGCCACGCGCCCGCACCAGATACGCTGTCGCTGCCGCTTCCGCCGAAACACCAAGGCCGCCTTGAATGTGTACCGCCATCGTCGCGGCCCTGGCGGCCTCCTCGGCCATGAACACGAACACCGACGGCGCAAGCTCGGGTCGCTCGTCCGGCTCGTTGTCGAGGAACCACGCGGCGCGGCGAACGAGATTGCGGCCACCCTGGACGGTGATCGCCATGTTGGCCAGTGGGTGCGAGATGGCCTGCAGCGTCGATATCGGCACGCCCAGCGTGTAACGCGTCTTGGCGAACTCCGCCGCGATGGTCATGGTGTCTTCGACAAGACCCACCAACGCCGCAGCGGTCAGCAGTCGCCATTCATCCAGCGCGCGTTGGTATTCCGCCAACGCGTCGGTCCCCCTGGCCACGACGGTACGGCTGTCGGCGACGCTGGGATCGACCCAGGCCATGGGCAGACGACCGAGGTTGTCGACGCGAGCCGGACGGGTGGCGAACGAGAGCCGCACGATGTCTCGACCTTCTGGACCGTCGCGTACGACGATCTGGTCGGCGATCGAACCGATTGGGATCAGCCTCACACCCGAGATGTTCTGCTGCGCCGGGTCGAACGCCGCCAACTGCTTGCCGTGCACGAC
>JBAPQQ010000355.1:0-4746 GCA_049280695.1 Mycobacterium sp. | reverse complement strand
CGCCTACCCTCCGAACCACCTCAGAACACCCGAACTTGGCCTTCCAGAGCGGGCACCGTCTCCGGAAGGTGGTAGGTCGCAATCCCATTGCGGAACATGACGTTCTCGCGGGCATGCTCGGGCAGATGCTTGACCAGCCAGCGGGGATCGTCGAACGTCCAGTGCGGGTAATCCGACGAATACAGCAGAATCTTGTCGCACTCCATCCACTCGAACACCCGGCTGAGCTCGGTCTTGTCCTCCGGGTAGTCCAGCGGCTGCGTCGTGAACTTGATGTGGTCCTTCACATACTCCGACGGCTTGCGCTTGATGTCGACCCAGGACTTGCGGGCCTCGTAGATGGCGTCCATCCGCCACATCAGCGGCAGGATCCAGGTAAACGCATGCTCCACCAGCACAATTCGCAACGTGGGGAACCGGTCGAACACCCCGTCGAAGACCAGGCTCAACACCTGGTTCGCGGCGAGCAGCGAGTAGGTGACCATGAAGTCGTGGTTGTAGCTCGGCATGCCCACCGGCGGCATGGGCAGTTCCTCGTGGTGGCCGCGCGCCAGATGGCAGCTCACCGTGATGTCGTGCTTGGTTGCCGCCGCCCACACCGGGTCGTACTTCGGATGCCCCCAGGACGGACGGGGCTCGGCTTTGATGAGCACCTGCGCCATGTAGGGATGGCCGGCCCAGCGCTCGATTTCGCGGGCGGCGGCATCCGGCTCCTCGATTGCGGCGCAGATCGAGCCGCGCCACCGCTCGTGCCAGTTGTTGTGGCTGTCGAGCCAGTGGTTGGCCTGCCAGTCGTTCAACGCGCTCGCCATCGCGCTGTTGGCCTCCGGCAGCCGCGCCGGGTAAGCGGCCGGCTCGAGGACGGCGATGTCCGCGCCGGCGTCCATGATCAGCTGCTTGAACGCCAGATCCGGATCGCTGCCGGGGAACTCGCCGTCGGACGGGAAGGTGTCGACGCGCATCGCGAAGGCGTGCGCGTAGTCGGGAGCGTCGTAGTAGATCAGTTCGCCCACGCGGCGGTTGAGGAAGTACTTGCTGCGCCACGGCTCGGGAATGAAGTGGACCAGATCGCCACGCCTGGGCACCGGATGGACGTCGGAATCGACGCACCGGACAGCGATGCGCTCAGCGGCGGGCTTTCGCTCTCGTTGCTCTGTCAAGCTCATCGTGGTCTCCTTCGGCTTCTCTTCTTCTACTGTGCGACCACACCGGCCGGAATGTCTATGCCGTAGAGCTGTGCGGCATTGCGCCAGCAGAACTTCTCGCGTTGTTCGGCGCTGTAGGCGGTCGGCACCGTCAGCTGGCCGTTGTGCCAGTGCGGGTAGCTGGAGCCGAACATCACCATGTCGTCCTTGCCGGTGAAGCCGAACCACTCGCCCGCGAATTCGGCGTCGCCGGGCCCGTCGAACCTGCCCTGGACGAAGTACACGTGGCCCGGCAGGTAGTCGCTCGGAATCCGTGGCGCCCACGGAGTCTGTTCGAGGTGCGGCCGGCCGAAGCAGTCCATCCGCCAGATGAATGGCGTCACGAAGTCAGCCGCTCCGTCGGCCCAGACGAACTTGAGCTCCGGCATTCTCTCGAACACGCCTTCGGCGATCATGTTCATCAGGTGGTACAGGTAGTTCAGCGCCATGAAGCCGAGGTATTGCTCGTAGGTCCGGGTGTTTCCGGACGGTGTCGGTGCGGCGGCGATACCAGAGCCGACCTCGATGTGCGCGGCCACCGGAAGCCCGGCGTCGACGGCTGCTTCCCACAGCGGCCAGAACTGGGGCTTGCCGAACAGCTCGCGCGACTGCAGCGGAATTCCCATCTGTACGACGCGGGGGTGGTCCTTGTACTTGTCGATCTCCCGCAGGGCGCCGGCCATGTCGTCGGGATTCACCCGGATCGTGCCGCGGAAGCGGTCGCCGAACTCGTCGTTGTCCAGCCAGCGCGACACCATCATCTCGTTGTGCGCCGCGGCGATCGCGGTGCCCAGGTGCCGGTCGGGCATGATGCCGCGCGTCATCGGGTGCAGCACGGCGACGTCGACGCCGCGCTCGTCGAACAGATGGCGGGCGACGAGCGCGGGGTCGGAGCCGGGATACTCGCGGTCCGGGCCCCTGGTGTTCTTCGCGTACTCGCCTCCGGGAGCGCCGTACCAGTCCATCTCGTAGTCGGGAAAGCCGCGGCTTCGGTAGGGCTCGTTCATGAAGCCGCGCAGGTCTTTGTTGGACTGGCAGAAGATGTGGACGCTAACGTCGATGACGGGCGTGCGACCACCGCCGGAAAGCTCGATCACTTCCGGCTACCCGATAGCGGGGCTAACGAATTTTCCGGCGCACTACACATCACGCCTCCAGTGTAAAGCTTAGTTCTTCTATTGCAAGAATAAGGTTCTCCGGTAGCGGTCGGGACACCGCCCTCCCGAAGGGTCGAAACCCGTTGAGCGCCACGGCCCGCGGCAGGTGAATGAGCGGCTCGCTTATGAGATTCGCCCTTCCGTTCGTGAGAATGCTATTCTCGGCGGGAAGTCGCCCTGGGAGGAAACACCGGCATGCTCTTGGAGTTCGACGCTGACCAAAAGCTTTGGCAGGACACCGTCCGGGATGCCGTGACCAAACAGTGTCCGCCGTCGCTGGTGCGAAGTGTGGCCGAGCAAGGAGTCGACCCGGCGCCGTTGTGGAAGGCGTACGTCGACGCCGGCTGGACGGAGATGAACGATCCGGAGAACGCCGTCGAGCTCGCCATCGTGGTGGAGGAGCTCGGCCGTGCCACCGATCCGACGCCTTTCCTGGCGACGATGACGCAGTACGCCCCCCTGGCCGGCGACCGTTTCGAGCCGCAAGAGTCGGGCACGGCGGTCTTCGGCGGTGTCACCGCGCATCGCGACGAGGACGGATGGGTTCTGGACGGCACCGCCCGCTACGTCCTCGACGGCGACCGGGCCGACCGGCTGGCGGTGGTGACGGACGGCGGGGTGTTCGTCGTCGCCGCGGGTGACGTGAGCGCGCATCGCATGTCCGTCTTCGACCCGGTGCTGCACGTCGCCGACGTGTCGTTTGCCGGCCTGCGCGTGCCGGACACCGCGCGGGTACAGGGCGTTGACGTCGAGCGGTCCCGGCACGTCGCGCTGGCCGGGATGGCGTTGACGATGGTCGGTGCCTGCCAGCGCATCTTGGACCTGGTCCTCGAGCATGTTCGCGAACGTCATCAATTCGGGGTGCCGATCGGATCGTTTCAAGCGATTCAGCACAAGGCCGCCGACATGCACGTCGCGATCGAACGAGCCCGTGCGCTCGGGTATTTCGCGGCGTTGACGATCGCCGCTGACGATCCGCGGCGGCGGCTGGCCGCGGCAATGGCCAAGGCGGCGGCGGGAGAGTGTCAGGCGCTGGTGTTCCGGTCGGGGCTGCAGTCTTTCGGCGCAATGGGTTTCACATGGGAGAACGACCTGCAGTTCGCGCTGAAGCGGGCCAAGGCGGGCGAGTTGATGCTTGGCGGTGCCGCCGAACACCGGGCGATGATCGCGGAGGAATACCGTGCAGCTGACTTTTGATCCCGACGTCGAGCAGTTTCGCGCCGAGTTCGCGTCGTTCCTCGACGAGCACATACCGGCGGCGGCCGCGGAAGCCATCGAGCGGCCAAGGTCGGTGTCGCACATGCCGCAGTGGGCGCGTCGTTGGCAGCGGCTGCTGTTCGACAACGGCTGGCTGCTGCCCACCCAGCCGCCGGAGTTCGGCGGCCGCAACGCCACGGTGATCCAGCAGTACGTCTACCTCGTCGAACTGTGCCGGCGACGGATCTACCACAGCCTCAACCCGCAGGGCGTGAACATCGTTGCCGCATCGCTGATTTCGTTCGGGACAGACGAGCAGAAGCAGCGCTGGGCGGTACCGATCCTGCGTGCGGAGATCACCGCGTCGCTGGGCATGAGCGAGCCGAGCGCGGGCTCTGATCTCGCGTCGCTGCGCACGCGTGCAGTGCTCGACGGTGATCACTTCGTCGTCAACGGCCAGAAGGTGTGGACGTCGGGCGCACATGACGCCGACGTTTTGCTGACCTTCGTGCGCACCGACCCCGACGCGCCCAAGCACAAGGGCATCAGCGCGCTGGTGATTCCCACCGACACCGAAGGCGTGGTGTGCCGGCCGTTTCCGTCGATCTGCGGTCAAGACGACTTGGACTTCAACGAGGTGTTCTTCACCGACGCGCGGGTGCCCGCGGAGAACCTGGTCGGCCCGCTGAATCAGGGCTGGCGGGTGGCCAACGGATCGCTCGGGCACGAACGCACAATGATGTGGCTGGGTTTCTCGGACCGGATCAACAACGCGATGGCCGACTTCCGTCCGCGCACCGATTTACAGCGCGACCAGTACGCCACGCTGGCGATGGACTACGAGGCGCTGCGACTGATCGGCTCGGTGGCGTTGGCGCGGGCTGCGCGCGGCGAACAGGACACCGCGTCGGTGTCGGTGCTCAAGCTGCTGGGTTCGGAGGCGGAGCAGCGCGGCTTCGAAAACGCCCTCGCCGCAGCCGGATCCGACGGGCTGCTGCACCCTGCGCTGACGGGCCCGTACGCCCCGATGAACCTCGACCACTACTTCGCGAGCTGGTTCGAGCGCTATGCCCGCAGTTTCGGCGGGACCATCGCCGGCGGTACGTCGGAGATCCAGCGCAACATCATCGCCCAGCAGGTGCTGGGACTGCCGCGGCGCTGAGTCGGCGATTTCGGCGCGCAAACGGTCGCTGAGCGCAGGTTAGCGC
>JBAPQQ010000354.1:0-3873 GCA_049280695.1 Mycobacterium sp. | reverse complement strand
GCTCCGGATCGTCGGGGTCGGACGGCAGTTGCAGCACCGAGCTGCCGTGCTCGAACGTGCCTTCCGGGGTCACACCGAAAACCTCTGCGGCCCAACGGCCGTCGTCGTCATCCAGAACGTCGCACAGTTCGCCCGGCGTCCAGACATACGTGAAGCCTTCGAAGCCGGCGGCGTCGGCGTCCAGGGACGAGGTGAACATTCCGCCAGCCTCCAGCGCGTCGAGCATGAACCCCGCGGTTTCGGCGGTTACCCGCCGGGCCAACGCGTCGCCGGTGCGCCGCGCCCAGTGCGCATAGACGCGCAGCAACAGCGCGTTGTCGTAGAGCATCTTCTCGAAGTGCGGGACGATCCACGACTCGTCGACGGCGTAGCGGGCGAAGCCGCCGGCCAACTGGTCATAGATGCCGCCGCGGGCCATCGCGGTCGCGGTGCGCTGCACGGCCACCAGCGGCGCCGGGTCGTCGGTGCGCTCGTGATTGCGCAGGAGTGCCTCCAGCAGCGCCGACGGCGGGAACTTCGGCGCGCCGCCGAACCCGCCGCGTTGCACGTCTTCGTCGGCGAGCACGGCCGCCACGGCGTCGTCACACAGCGACGACGAGACCATCGGACCGCCGCCCGGCAGCCCCGAGGACATCCTGCGCAATTCCGAGGCGATCTGGTCACCCGCGCGCTCGACTTCGGCACGGCGAGTGCGCCAGGTGTTGCCGACGGCGGCCAGCAGCTGGAGGAACTGCGGCTTCGGGTAGTAGGTGCCGCAGAAGAACGGGCGGCCGTCGGCAGTGAGGAAGCACGTCATCGGCCAGCCGCCCTGGCCCGTCAGCGCGACCGTGGCGTTCATGTAGACCGCATCGAGGTCCGGCCGCTCCTCGCGGTCGACCTTCACGCAGACGAAGTCGGCGTTCATCGCGGCCGCGACCTCGTCGTCCTCGAACGACTCGTGTGCCATCACGTGGCACCAGTGACACGCGGCGTAGCCGACCGACAAGAGGATCGGAACATCGCGTGAGGCCGCCTCGGCAAGCACGTCGGGTGTCCACTGCCGCCAGTGCACCGGGTTGTCGGCGTGCTGGCGCAGGTATGGGCTGGTGGCGTCGGCGAGGGTGTTAGCCGGCTGGTTCATCGCGAGTTCCCTGCTCGTCGGGAGTCGGCTCGGCGTGCGGCGCGGCAGTACCGTCGTCAGCGGCCTCGGGTTCGGGGTTCTCCTGGTCGAAACTCTTGGGAAGCTTCTTCAGATGCCGGTTCATCGACCAGATCAACGCGAAGGTGCCGATCAGCAGCAGCACGATGATCAGCAGCCCCACCGGGCTGGCCTTGCCGAAGTCGGGGCCGGTGTTGCGCGGCCCGTCGTCGGCCAGCAGCGTGATGAGTGTCGTCACGGGTCGATCCCGGTGAACAGATCGGTCTCGGGCAGCGTCACCGCGACCCTCGATCGGGCGAGCTCGAATTCCTCTGTCGGCCAGAGCCGTTGCTGCCATTCGATCGGCGCGGCGAAGAAGTCGCTATTGGGGTCGATCTGCGTTGCGTGCGCACGAAGCGCGTCGTCACGCTGACTGAAGTACTCCGAGCATTCGATGCGGGTGGTGACCCGGTGCGCGAACACGTCGTGCTCGGGATCCCAGTGCTTGAGCCACTTTTCGAACGGCCCCTGATGCCCGTGCTTGGCGAACTCGTCCTGGAGCAGTTGCATGCGCTGACGCAGAAAGCCGTGGTTGTAGTACAGCTTCTGCACAAGCCAGGGATTTCCGGCATGCGCAAAGCGTTGCGGGTCGGCGGCCGCTTCGAATGCCGCCACCGAAACCTGGTGGCAGCGGACGTGATCCGGGTGAGGATAGCCACCGTTCTCGTCGTAGGTGGTCATCACGTGCGGCCTGAATTCACGAATCACCCGCACCAGCGCCTCGGTCGGCTCGTCGAGCTGGACCAGTGCGAAGCACCCGTCGGGCAGCGGCGGCGGCGGATCCCCGTCCGGCAACCCGGAGTCGACGAAGCCCAGCCAGTGGTGCTCGACGCCGAGGATCTCCGCCGCCTTGGCCATCTCGTCGCGGCGAATTTCGTGGATCCGGCCGTGCACCTCCGGCAGGTCCATCGCCGGATTGAGGATGCTGCCGCGCTCGCCGCCGGTCAGCGTGACCACCAGCACCCGGTGGCCTTCGGCGGCGTAGCGCGCCGTCGTGGCCGCACCCTTGCTGGACTCGTCGTCCGGGTGTGCATGCACGGCCAACAACCGATACATATCGGCGGTCCTGCGCCTCCGGCGATACTCGCTCACGTCTTCCCTCTGTGCTGTGCTGACGGTCCTATAGTTCCAGTCTTAGTCATTCCCCTCGACCGACGGGCCAACAAAAATGACCGACCGCCCGCCCGCCCGCTACGGCCGGCAGCCAACCTCGCGTCGGCCCGGTGCGTGGATGATCGCCGGGCTGACCCTGTTCATTCTCGCGGCAGGTGTGGGGGTGGCGGTGGTCGGCTACCACCGCCTGGGCCGCAGCGACGTCGAAGGCACGCTTGCCGCCTATGAGCTCATCGACGGCGAGACCGTGCAGGTGACGATCACGGTGACGCGCGAGAACCCGTCGCGTCCGGCCGTGTGCATCGTGCGCGGCAGGTCCAAAGACGGCAGCGAGACCGGGCGGCGTGAGGTGCTGGTGCCGCCCGCGACCGAGAAGTCGGTGCAGGTGACGACGTTCGTCAAAACCGCTCGGCCGCCGGTGGTGGGCGACGTGTACGGCTGCGGCCTGGATGTGCCCGGCTACCTGGTGGCCCCCTGAGCCGGCCGGCTGCAAATTGCGAAACCGTGAATGGCGCGTGACGTCACGGTGGTAGGCTTGGTCGATACACGGTTCCCTGCTGGGACCGTGTATTGCTGCATCTGAGCTGGTTAACAGCATGCGAAAACGGCAATACACGCGGATACGCCCGCTTTCTCCCGGCAGTGAGCGTCGAACTGCCGTCGCAAGCAAAGCGCGACACCGGAAATGAGGAGCGCGACGAAATGACCGATACCCAGGTGACCTGGTTGACCCA
This sequence comes from Mycobacterium sp., assembly GCA_049280695.1. GTDB lineage: Bacteria > Actinomycetota > Actinomycetes > Mycobacteriales > Mycobacteriaceae > Mycobacterium. The sequence continues at coordinate 849 of JBAPQQ010000354.1, read as the reverse complement.
GGAGGCGTACGACCGTCTCAAGGCGGAGCTCGACCAGCTGATCGCCAACCGCCCGGTCATCGCCGCCGAGATCAACGACCGGCGCGAAGAGGGCGACCTGCGCGAGAACGGCGGCTACCACGCCGCCCGGGAGGAGCAGGGCCAGCAGGAGGCACGAATCCGGCAGCTTCAGGAACTGCTGAACAACGCGAAGGTGGGCGAGGCGCCCAAGCAGTCGGGCGTTGCGCTGCCCGGTTCGGTGGTCAAGGTCTACTACAACGGCGACGAGAGCGACACAGAGACGTTCCTGATCGGCACCCGCCAAGAAGGAATTACCGACGGCAAGCTCGAGGTGTACTCGCCGAACTCGCCGCTGGGCGGAGCGCTGATCGACGCCAAGGTCGGCGAGACCCGCAGCTACAACCTGCCCAACGGCAACATCGCGAAGGTGACGTTGGTCAGCGCGGAGCCGTACCACTCGTAACCAGCGCTGATGGCGCAGATCGCGGAAGACCTGCTTCTGCTGCTCTTGGACAACGCGTCCAATCGCCCGGCGCTGGACCGCGCCCGCCGCGAGAAGGTGCTCGCCGCCGCGGTGCTGCTGGACCTGGCCCTCGCCTGCCGGATACGGCCTGCCGTTGACGACGAGCGGGTGCCGGCCGGCAGGCTGCTGCTGCTCGCCGGACCGGATCTCGCCGACCCGATCCTCGATCCCGCGGTGCGACGGCTGCAGCGGCGTCCGCTGACACCACGCGAGGCGGTGGCCAGATTGCGCCGCGGTGTGGAACCGGCGCTGCTGGCCCAGTTGGAGCAGGGCGGCTTCATCCGACCGATTCGGTTGCGCGCAACCAAGTCTCCTCAGGTGTGGAC
>JBAPQQ010000353.1:0-2699 GCA_049280695.1 Mycobacterium sp. | reverse complement strand
ACTCTAGCCGCAGTGGGACTTGATGTCGGCGACGCGAGATCGGCCGACGCCCGGCTCCCGGCGAGCATCCGCGAAGGTGCAAGACGCGTTCTGCGCGACCAATCCGGTAACCAGCCGGCGAACACCGCGGGCGTCGACGAGCGGCGAAATGCGGGAACACCGACGTCGAGTACACCGCGCCACCATGCGGGTAGGGTCGACGCCGATGGCACGACGAGCCGCGCACCACCCCGACGAATGCCTTGTTCCGAATAGTAAGGTCAGCCTTGGCTCCCACGTTGCAAGCAAAAACCCAGCAAACCATGGTTGCTAGCGCCGACTCATGGATGGATTATCGCGATTTCAGGACAACTCGGCACGCGCGAAATTAAGTTACTGGTGTGACTGCCTGCTGAAGGCACCAAAGCCGCTGAGGAACACGTGACATCACCGACGCGGTACCCTGCTGACCACAAGAGCCACAGGGTATGACCCTTGCGTGGGGCGGGGGCGCCGCAATGTTTGCTGTGAGGAGGGCACATGGCTTCATTCGAGACCGTGCATGATTCGCCGTCGGGCTCAGAGTCAGCCGTAGATTCGCCTGAAATGGGCACGACACCTGTCACTCCGATTGCCGTCATCGGCATGGCCTGTCGACTTCCGGGGGGCATCGACTCACCAGAACGGTTGTGGGAAGCATTGCTGCGCGGGGATGACCTGGTCACGGAAATTCCGCCTGACCGCTGGGACGCTGACGAATATTACGACCCCGAACCCGGTGTGCCGGGCCGCTGTGTGACGAAGTGGGGCTCGTTCCTAGACGATGTCGGTGGCTTCGATTCCGAGTTCTTCGGTATCAACGACCGGGAAGCGACCGCGATCGACCCGCAGCACCGCCTGTTGCTAGAAACCTCTTGGGAGGCAGTGGAGCACGCGGGTCTTAGCCCGGCAAGCTTGGCCGGCTCCCGGACCGGTGTGTACGTGGGTTTGACACATAACGACTACACATTGCTGGCAGCCGATGCCCACACCTTGGAGGGGCCCTACGGATTTTTGGGCAACAATTTCAGCATGGCGTCCGGGCGGATTGCCTACGCCATGGACCTGCGTGCTCCAGCGATAACGGTGGATACCGCATGCTCGTCTGGCCTGGTCACTGTGCATATGGCGTGCCGAAGCCTGGACGAGCGCGAGTCCGACCTTGCGTTGGCGGGCGGCGCGTCGCTGACCCTGGATCCGCGGAAATCCGCCGCGGGGTCGGCGGGCGGCATGCTGTCGCCGACCGGACACTGCCATGCGTTCGACGCCGCTGCGGACGGGTTTGCGGTTGGTGAGGGTTGCGTGATGGTGTTGCTCAAGCGACTACCGGATGCGCTGCGCGATGGTGACCGGATCCTGGCTGTGGTGCGCGGCACGGCCCTAACAAACGATGGTCGCACGGTGAACATCACCACGCCGTCGCAGCCCGGGCAGGCCGTAACCTATCGGGCCGCATTGGCTGCGGCGGGCGTGGACGCGGGCAGCGTCGGCATGGTAGAGGCACACGGCACCGGGACCCCTACCGGCGATCCCGTTGAGTACGGCAGCTTGGCCGAGGTGTATGGCATCGAGGGGCCCTGTGCACTCGCAGCCTCGAAGACCAATTTCGGACATAGTCAGTCGAGCTCGGGCACATTGGGCTTGATGAAGACGGTTCTTGCCCTCCAGCACGGTGTTATTCCACAGAATCTGTACTTCACCCGCCTGCCCGACGAGCTCGCCAGGGTCAAGACGAATCTGTTTGTGCCGCAGGCGAACACGCCGTGGCCCACCAACGGTCACGCGCTCCGGCGGGCGGCGGTGTCGGCGTACGGGTTCTCGGGAACCAACGCCCACGCCATTTTGGAACAAGCTCCAGCAACGCCCAAGACAGATGCACCACGCAACGGAGAAGGCGATTCGGCCACGACGGCACAACTGCTGTTCCCGCTGTCGTCCACCTCGGCCGAGGAACTGCGTCGCACCGCCGGCCGGCTGGCCGACTGGGTGCAAGAACATGCTGACGTGGCGTTGCCAGATCTGGCCTACACCCTGGCGCGCCGACGTGGGCACCGTCCGGTGCGAACGGCCGTCACTGCAAGCAGCCAGCAGCAGCTCACCCACGCTCTGCGAGCGGTCGCCAACGGCGATACTCCGTATCACGCCGCGGTCGGGCATGATGACCGGGGGCCGGTGTGGGTGTTCTCCGGGCAGGGTTCGCAGTGGGCGGCGATGGGAGCTGACCTGCTGGCGTCCGAACCGGTGTTCGCCGCCACTGTCGCGCACATTGAGCCAATGATCGCCCGCGAGTCCGGGTTCTCGGTGACCGACGCGATGTCGGCGCCGCAGATTGTGACCGGTCAAGACCGGTTGCAGCCGACCCTGTTCGCCATGCAGGTAGCCCTGGCCGCGACCATGAAGTCCTACGGAGTGCACCCGAGCGCGGTGATCGGGCACTCACTGGGAGAGACTGCTGCGGCGGTGGTCGCCGGAGCGCTGTCGTTGGAAGATGGGGTGCGTGTCATTTGCCGTCGCTCGCGGCTGATGTCCACTATCGCCGGTTCCGGAACGATGGCGTCGGTGGGATTGCCCGCCCAGCAGGTGCTTTCGGAGTTGATGGCCCGTGGGATCAACGACGTTGTGATCTCGGTGGTCGCTTCCCCGCAGTCCACGGTGATCGGTGGGGCCACCGAGACGGTGCG
>JBAPQQ010000352.1:0-4813 GCA_049280695.1 Mycobacterium sp. | reverse complement strand
AGTCTCTCCTGCGCCACATCCTGCACCGTGATCCGACCGCCAACTCCACGCACTACGCGCTCACCGAGCTCGGCGACGAGACCCTCCACATGGTGATGTTCGGCAAGGCGATCGAACGTGTCGGCGCCAGGCCGGTGCAGCCGCGGCGCTACCAACGCTGGATCATCAACGCATTGCCGCTCGCGTTTCGCGGCGCCTTCCTGTGGGTTGCCGCGTTGATCGGCGAGGAGATCTTCGACTCGCTGCAGCGCCAGATGATGGACGACCCCGAGTTGCAGCCAATGGTGCAGCGGCTGATGCGGATTCACGTCACCAAGGAGGCTCGCCACATCCAGTACGCACGCGACGGCGTGCGCAGGCGGGTCACCGAGATGTCCTGGGTCAGCCGGTTCTGGGTGGCCAACGTCAACGGCCTCGGCGGCGTCTTCTTCCGCTATCTGTTCACCAACCCGGTCCACTACAACCGCGCCGGCCTGCCCGGCCGCGAAGCGGGCCGCGCCGCCCGAAACAACCCCTGCTATCACGAGGTCCAACGGGTGGGGTTCGCACCGCTGGCCGCGTTCTTGGCTGAGGTCGGCCTGATGGGCCCGATCGCCCGGCGGCTCTGGAAGCGTACGAAGTTCCTGTGATCGACGTCGCGGTGATACGAGCCGGGGACGTGGTCACGGCGCGGTTCGACGACGCCACCGACACCTGGCTCATCGACGGGGATCGCCGCGCCGCCGTGGTCGTCGATCATCGTCGGCTAAGCGTCCCGAACCTGACGGGGCCCAGCGATTTTCGAGGTCCGGCATTTCACCAGACCCAGTGGCCTCCTGCCTTCGCGCCGGCGGGACGACGTGTCGCGGTGATCGGCCCCCGCGCCGCCCACGTCACCGGCGCGCTGACCCGGGCCGACGTCACGCTGTTCGACTGCCCCCAGACCTGGGAAACGCGGAACACGAAGCGACGCTGGCTTCTCCGCAAAGCACCGGCCCGTCCGCGCGTCGTGACGTCCCCCGTCGCAGAGATCACCGCGACCGGAATCCGGACCGCCGACGGGTCCGAGCACGTCGTCGATGCGATCGTGTATGCGACCGGATGCTCGACCAAGCCGGGCCTGCCGGGCGACGCACTCGTCGGCGCCGACAACGTGACCGTCGGACACGCCTGGCGCGACGCAGCCACCGCATATCTCGGTGTGGCAGTCCACGGCTTCCCGAATTACTTCCTGCTGCATGGACCGGACTCCCCGCTAGCCGGCGACCAATCCCGCTACGTCGACGAGTGCCTGGCCGAGATGGCGCGCCGCGGCGCCACCCGCATCGAGGTACGGCGCAGCGCGCAGCAGCAGTACGTACAGCGCGCGCACGTCACACCGCCCGCCAGGGCCTTCGACTTCACCCATCACGGCGCCCGCGACGTCTACGACGGCCCCGCCACGCTGACCGTCGGCGCAGACGGGCACACCGTCCGCGCCCGGTTGACCGGCCACCTCGACCCAATCGACGGTAAATACCATTGGCAGGGAATGGTTTTCGGTGCCGAAGGGCTGCCGAAGACCCCCGTGACCATCACCACCGACGCGCTCACTGCACAGGCGAGGATCACCGAGCAGACACCGTGGGGCAGCTACTCAATCGTCGGCGTCGGCGCGCCGCCCTACGAGTTGACGTAGCGGCCAAACGGGCCGGCACCGGCTCTGCCACCAAGCCGCGTCCGCGTAGTGTGCGCAGCGTGCGATTCACGTACGCCGAGGCGATGACCGACCCGACGTTCTACGTCCCGCTGGCCAAGGCCGCCGAGGCCGCCGGATACGACGCGATGACGATCGCCGACAGCATCGCCTATCCGCTCGAGTCGGACTCCGCTTACCCGTACACGCCCGACGGGAGCCGCGAGTTTCTCGACGGCAAGGCGTTCGTCGAGGCGTTCGTGCTGGCGGGTGCCCTGTCGGCGGTCACCACGACGTTGCGGTTCAACTTCTTCGTGCTGAAATTGCCGATCCGTCCGCCGGCGCTGGTGGCCAAGCAGGCCGGCTCGCTGGCTGCGGTGTTCGGCAACCGGCTGGGACTGGGCGTCGGCACCAGCCCGTGGCCGGAGGACTACGAACTGATGGGCGTTCCGTTCGCCAAGCGCGGCAAGCGGATGGACGAGTGCATCCATATCATCCGCGGCCTGACGTCCGGCGACTACTTCGAGTTCCACGGGGAGTTCTACGACATCCCCAAGACCAAGATGTCGCCAGCGCCCGCTCAGCCCATCCCGATCCTGATAGGCGGGCATGCCGACGCCGCGCTGCGCCGCGCCGCCCGCTGTGACGGCTGGATGCACGGCGGCGGGAGCGCCGACGAACTCGATCGGCTTCTGCTGCGGCTCAATCAGTTTCGCGAAGAAGGCAAAGATGGCGCGTTCGAGATCCACGTCATCTGCGCCGACGGGTTCACCGTCGACGGGGTCAAGCGACTGGAGGACAAGGGCGTTACCGACGTGATCGTCGGCTTCCGGGTGCCCTACATCGTGGGGCCCGACACCGAGCCGTTGGACAAGAAGATCCGGCACCTCGAGAAGTTCGCCGAGAAGGTCATAGCGAAAGTACGCTAGCCCCCTCTTCCCCGCGAGCAGACGCGGAATCGCATTACCGAGGCCCGATTTGTGCGATTTGGTGTCTGCTCGCCGCGCTGAAGGTTGTCCACAGGGCGCGGTTTGTCCCCATATTGGTGACCGGCCACGTAACAACCCGCGTCCACCGTCGCATTCTGCACATATGCATCCTTTGTTCCCAGAACTCGGCGGCTTCGCGACGACGGTGCAGCTCCTGACGGTCATGACTCGTCAAGAGCTCGACGTTGCGGTGAAGAACGGTCGGATTGTTCGCGTCTGGAAAGGCATCTACGCCGCGACCGAACCGGACCTCATCGGGCGCCTGCGGGCTCTCGATCTATTTCTCGGCAAGCCAGCGGTGACGTGCATGGGAACCGCCGCGGCGCTGTACGGGTTCGATCTCGAGAACACCAAGACCATCCACGTGCTGGATCCCGGTGTGCGCCTGCGCTCGAAGGTCGGCCTGATTGTCCATCAACGAACGGGCGCCCCGCTCAAGCGGATTGGCGGCCGGCTCGCAACAGCGCCCGCCAGGACGGCCGTGGAGGTGGCACGGGAACTGAACCGTCCGCGTGCGCTTGCAACGCTTGACGCTGCATTGCACTCGGCACGCTGCACCCGCGATGAGCTCGCAGCGGCTGCAGAGGAACAACGTGGGCGGCGTGGCATCGTCGCGGTTCGCGAACTCCTCGAGTACGCCGACGGCCGCGCCGAATCGGGCATGGAAAGCGAGGCGCGGCTCGTGATGATCGACTACGGACTGCCGCTTCCTGAACTGCAATACGAGATCCGCAGCCCGAACGGCGAGTCCTGGCGGGTTGACTTCGCCTGGCCGGAAGAACGTATTGCCGCCGAATACGAGAGCATCGAGTGGCATTCGGGTCCGGCAGCGATGCGACGAGACAAGTCGCGGTGCGCGGGCGTGCAGGAACTCGGCTGGACGGTCATCCCGATCGTCGTCGGCGATGTCCGGACGAATCCTCAACGGCTTGCACAGCGCATCGACACCCATCTGTTGCGCTCGCGCGGTGCGGCTTGACCCGTGCCGAGCAGACGCGGAATCGCATTACCGAGGCCCGATTTGTGCGATTTGGTGTCTGCTCGGCAGGGAAAGTCGGCAGGGAAAGTCGGCAGGGAAGTCAGCCCGCGGCGGCTGCCGCGCGCCCGGCGACCCGCCCCGAGAACAGGCAGCCGCCAAGGAACGTGCCCTCCAGCGCGTTGTAGCCCATCATGCCGCCGCCGCCGAAGCCGCTGACCTCACCGGCCGCGTACAGCCCCGGCACTGCCAGCCCGTCGTCGCCGAGGCAGCGGCCGTCGAGGTCGGTTTCCAGCCCGCCCAACGTCTTTCGGGTCAGGATGTTGAGCCGCACCGCGATCAGCGGGCCGTTGGCGGGATCGAGCATCTTGTGCGGCGCGGCGATGCGGCTGATTCTGTCGCCTCGGTAGCGGCGGTGCTGGCGGATGAACGTGATCTGGGCGTCCTTGCTGAACGGGTTGTCGATCTCACGGTCGCGGGCCTCGAGGCACGCCCGCAGCCCGGCCTCGTCGATCAATGGCTCGTCGCCGACGCGGTTCATGCCCTCGACCAGCTCGGTCAACGTGCCGGCGACGACGAAGTCGGGGCCATAGCGCTTGAACGCCTCGATCGGCCCAGGCGCCCCGCTGCGCACTCGCGACAGCAGCAGCCGGACGTCCTTGCCGGTCAGGTCCGGGTTCTGCTCGGAACCCGACAGCGCGAACTCCTTCTCGACGACCTTCTGCGTCAGCACGAACCACGAGTAGTCGTAGCCCGTGGTCCGCAGGTACTCGAGCGTGCCCAACGTGTCGAAGCCCGGATAGCAGGGCGCGGGCAGCCGCCGGCCGGTGGCGTCCAGCCACAGCGACGACGGACCCGGCAAGATGCGGATGCCGTGGTTGTCCCAAATCGGGTCCCAGTTGCGCAGCCCTTCGACGTAGTGCCACATCCGGTCCGGGTTGATCATCCGCGCGCCGGCGGCCTGGGTGATCGCCAGCATCCGGCCGTCGACGTGGGCTGGCACGCCGGCGACCATCGTCTTGGGCGGGGCGCCCAGCCGTGAGGGCCATGCCTTGCGCACCAGGTCGTGATCGCCGCCGATGCCGCCGGAGGTGACGACGACGGTTTGGGCGGTCAACTCGAAGTCGCCGACGGGCTCACGCGGGGTGGCCTTGCCGCGGGGCTGCGAAGACGGGACCAGGATCCGTCCCCGTA
>JBAPQQ010000351.1:0-11403 GCA_049280695.1 Mycobacterium sp. | reverse complement strand
CGCGATGACCGTCGCCGACGAGAACGGCACGCTCCGGAAGAAGCGGAGATCGATGAACGGATCGTGCCGACGGGACTCGTAGCGAAGGAATCCGATCAACGCAATCAGCGCGACGACACCCACCGCGATCGTGCCGGGGCTCGTCCACCCCATCGTCGGACCTTCGATGAGCACGAACACGACACCGAACAAGAACGCCATGCCCAGGCCCTGACCGACGGGGTCGAGGTCGCGCATGAACACCGACTTCGATTCCGGCACAACGATAGCGGTGAGAATGATGGCTGCCGCGCAGATCGGCAGGTTGATCCAGAACACCGCACGCCAGTCGACCCATTGGATCAGCGCGCCACCGACCATGGGGCCCAGCGCCATCGAGATACCCACGACACCGCCCCAGATGCCGATCGCGCGGGCCCGTTCCTCCCTCCCGGTGAAGACCTGCGTAATGATCGACATGGCAACGGGATTCATCATCGACCCGCCGACCGCCTGGACCAGCCGGGCACCGATCAGAGCGTCGATGCCGGGGGCGAGGCTGCACAGCAGCGAGCCGAGTGCGAATACCGTCAATCCGATCTGGAACGTGCGTCTGCGACCGAACCGGTCAGCCGTCGCGCCGGACAGCAAGAGCAGCGATGCGAGCACGAGCGTGTACACGTCGATGACCCATTGCAGTTCCGACGGCGAAGCGTGCAGGTCGGTGCGAATGCTGGGCAGCGCGACGTTGACGATCGTCGCGTCCATCGTCACGATCAGCAGGCTCAGGCACAACGACGCGAGGATGATCGCCTTTCGTCGAGCGCTGAGCGTACCCATGCAACGATTGTAAAACTACAACTGTTTGGCTGCAAAGTGCGGCACCGCGCGCTCGCGCAGAGGAATTACCGCGAGTCGAGGGTCTTGTAGTCGCGCTCGCCGTAGCCGGTGTAGACCTGGCGGGGCCGGCCGATCTTGCCGCCGGGCTCGTCGTGCATCTCGCGCCAGTGCGCGATCCAGCCGGGCAGGCGCCCCAGCGCAAACAGCACGGTGAACATCGGCGTCGGGAAGCCCATGGCGCGGTAGATGACGCCGGTGTAGAAGTCGACGTTCGGGTACAGCTTGCGCTCGACGAAGAAGTCGTCGGTCAGCGCGACCTCTTCCAAAGCCTTTGCGATGTCGAGCAGTTCGTCGTCGCCGCCGAGCTTGCCCAAGATCTTGTCGGCCTGCTCCTTGACGATGCGCGCCCGCGGGTCGTAGTTCTTGTAGACCCGGTGCCCGAAGCCCATCAGCTTCACGCCGTCTTCGCGGTCCTTCACCCTCTTGACGAAGTCGTGCACGTCGCCGTCGGCCTGGCGGATCTTGTCCAGCATCTCCAGCACCGCCTGGTTGGCGCCGCCGTGCAGCGGGCCCCAGAGCGCGTTGATGCCGCCGGAGATGGACGTGAACAGGTTCGCCTGCGACGAGCCGACCAGCCGGACCGTCGACGTCGAGCAGTTCTGCTCGTGATCGGCGTGCAGGATGAACAGCATGTCCAGCGCGCGGACGAGCTCCGGGTCGACCTCGTACGGTTCGGCCGGCAGCCCGAACGTCATCCGCAGGAAGTTCTCCACCAGGGTCAGCGAGTTGTCGGGATACAGGAACGGCTGCCCCGCCGACTTCTTGTACGCGTACGCCGCGATCGTCGGCAGCTTGGCCAGCAACCGGATGGTGGACAGCTCCACCTGCTCGTCGTCGAAGGGGTCCAGCGAGTCCTGGTAATAGGCCGACAATGCGTTCACGGCGCTGGAGAGCACGGGCATGGGGTGCGCGTTGCGGGGGAACCCGTCGAAGAACCGCTTCAGGTCCTCGTGCAACAGGGTGTGCCGTTGAATCTGGGTGGTGAACTTGGCCAGCTGCTCCTTGGCGGGCAGCTCGCCGTAGATCAGGAGATAACTCACCTCGATGAACGTCGACTTCTCGGCCAGCTGCTCGATCGGGTAGCCGCGGTAGCGGAGGATCCCGGCGTCGCCGTCGATGTAGCAGATCGAGCTCTTCGTCGACGCGGTGTTGACGAAACCCGGGTCGAACGTCGTGTAGCCGGACTTCGACAGAAGGTTGCCCAGAGCGATGCCGTCGGCGCCCTCGGTGGCCTTGGCTATCTGCAGCTCGATCTCACCGCCGGGGTAGTGAAGGGTGGCGGACTCTTCAGCCTTGGATGAGTTATCGGCCACGGGGATCCCTTCTTCGCTGCCGACGGTCAACAGTGCCTACCAAACGGTAGCCGTATTCGCGGGGGCATGCCCGCGGGGGGCTGGGTCAGCACGTTAGACCCGTGAGTCCGGGGCAGCGCAGACATCCCCGAATCGTTCATAGGTCTTCGTCAGCACGTCGACCATCGCGTCAGCATCGACCCCCGACCAGTCGGTGACCGGTGCGAGCTCCTCTGTGGCACTCAGAAGGATCGTCGCGAACACCGCCACCGCCAGCTGCAGCCTCTTGTCGTCGAACTCCACGCCCATGCGCTCGGCCAGCGTCTGCGTGACCGCATGGTCGCGGAAGTCGCTGGCCGCCAGCCGCAGCGCGGGCGACGAGTTGACGATGCGGGTGATCGTCTTGAGCCGTTCGGTGGTGAAGCCGTCCCCGGAGACCGACGCGGTCCCCTTGATCATCTCGATGTGCGCACCGAACATCGCGTCCAGCGGGCTCAGCCCGGGTGGCTGCCGGGCCAGTTGCAGCGCGAGGGCTGCCGTCATGTCGTCGATCAGCGCGAGGATGACGGCGTCCTTGGTGGCGAAGTAACGACTGAACGTGCGCGGCGACACGTCGGCCACCGCGGCGATCTGGTCGACGGTCGTGTTGTCGAACCCCTGCTTGTCGCACAGTGCCACCGCGGCGTCGATCAGCATCGACCGGGTGCGCTGCTTCTTGCGCTCACGCAGTCCCGGTATCCCCGCCCCCACGACCTCCACCACGCTTGGGATCGTAACGCTCAACTTCCGGCCGGTCGCCAGGTTCACCAGGCTGGTCGGCGGCCACCGAGACCCGGTAACGGACGAATGCCGGCACTGCCGCGGCGGCGATCACGACTCCGACGACGACGAGCGCCCCGCCCCCGGCCGCGGCGATCGTGGTACCGACGACGGCAGCGGTGGTGCCGTGCACGGCGTCGGCCAGCCGAGGACCACCGGCGACGACGACGATGAACACCCCCTGCAACCGGCCACGCACGTCATCGGACGCCGCCTGCTGCAGGATCGTCGACCGGAAGGCGGCCGACACCATGTCCGCCGCTCCGCCCACCGTGAGAAACGCCAGCCCGCCCCACAGCAACAGCCCGGCATGGCCTCCCCCGCGAGCGGGGGATCCTGCCAGGGCAAGACCGCTGCACAGGCCGAAGCCGACCATGGCCAGTCCCCACACCACGATGGCCACCACCACGACGAGCCCTTGCCGGCGGATCCGCGGCAGCCACCCGGAGAACACCCCGCCGGCGACGGCCCCCGCCGACATCGCCGCAGCCAGCAGCGCCATCGTCGTGCCGCCCTCGACGGGCCCGCCGAAACTCTGGTGCGCGATCTGCGGGAACAGCACCCGCGGCATGCCGAACACCATCGCGATCAGGTCGACGACGAACGACATCAGCACCACGGTGTTGCCGGCCAGATAACGGAAGCCGTCCCACACCGACGCGAAACCCTTGCCCGCGCTGCCGTCGCCCGTGGGCGGCATCGAGGACAACCGGATGGTCACCCAGATGGGTGCGACGCAGGTGATCGCGTCGATCAGATACAGCGTCGACAGGTCGACCCAGCGCAGCAGGACGCCGGCGAGCAGTGGGCCGACGATCGCCCCGAACTGGGTGACGGTCATGTTCAGTGAGTTGGCGGCCGGCAGTTGGTCGCCGGGCAGCATGCGGGGGATCGCCGCCGAGCGGGTCGGGGCATTGATCGCGTAGAAGGCCTGCTGCACCGACAGCAGACACAGCACCACCCAGACGTTGTTCAGCGCCAGCGCCGCCTGCACCCACAGCAGCACCGACGCGACCGCCAACCCGCACGACGCGATGATCAGCAGCACGCGCCGGTCCATCGCGTCCGCCCAGGCGCCGCCCCACAAACCGAACACGACCAGCGGTACCACCGCGAAGACGCCGGTGAGGCCGACGTACGCCGAGCTCTGGGTGAGTGCGTAGATCTGCACGGGGACGGCGAAGATCGTCAGGTTCGCCCCGATCACGGTGACGACGCCGGACAGCCACAGCCGGCGGAAGTCCGGTGTGCGCAGCGGGGTGGTGTCGGCGATGAGCCGCTTGCGCGACGAGCAAAGGGCAGCGAGCAGGCTCAACTGGCTACAGCCTCATTACGGTTGCAGGCGCTCGATACCTGCGCTGCTCACCCGGATCCTGTTGTGCAGCCGATCCTCCCGGCCCTGCCAGAACTCGACGACCTCGGCCGTGATCAGGTAGCCGCCCCAGTTCGGTGGGACCGGGACGTGTTCGGTGCCGCCGAAACGCTCGGTGACCTTCTCGAGCCGCTGCAGCAGCTCAGCCCGTGACGCGATCGGCTGTGACTGCGCCGACGCCCATGCCCCCAGTTGCGAACCGCGCGGCCGCTTGGACCAGTAGTCGGCGGTGGCCTGCTCGGTGACTTTGCTCACAGGGCCGCGGACGTGCACCTGCCGGCCCAGCGCGAACCACGGAAACGTCGCCGACGCGTACGGGTTTGCGGCGAGCTCGGCGCCTTTGGCGGAGTCGTAGTTGGTGAAGAACGTGATGCCGGCGTCGTCCACGCTCTTGCACAACACCGTGCGGCTCATCGGTCTTCCGCCGGCATCGGCGGTGGCCAGCACCATCGCGTTCGGTTCGGCCACGCCGGTATCCTGGGCGTCGTCAATCCACTTGCGCAGCAACACAACCCAGCCCTCGGCCAGCCAGCCGGCGTCGAGGTCGGGGCTGCCGTCCTTCTCCACCGATCCGTAGTCCACACGCATTCTCGCCAGGCGCTCGTCACCGGGTTGGGCCATCAGGCAACGCTACGCCCGCGCGTCCGCGCCGTGTTACCGACCGGTAGCGACCGCTGTTGCGGCGGGTGCGAGAATCACCGCATGACTGCGGTACCGGAGAATTTCGTCAGCGGACTCGAAGGTGTCGTGGCCTTCACCACCGAGATTGCCGAGCCGGACAAAGACGGCGGCGCACTGCGCTATCGCGGGGTCGACATCGAGGAGCTGGTCGAGCAGCGGGTCACGTTCGCCGACGTGTGGGCTCTGCTGGTGGACGGCAAGTTCGGCCAGAGCCTGCGCCCGGCCGAGCCGTTCCCGCTGCCGATCCACACCGGCGACGTCCGCGTCGACGTACAGGCCGGGCTGGCGATGCTGGCACCGATCTGGGGTTACAAGCCGATTCTCGACATCGACGACCAGACCGCACGCGACCAGCTGGCCCGTGCGTCGGTGATGGCGCTGTCCTATGTCGCGCAGTCGGCCCGTGGCATCGAGCAACCGGCGGTTCCGCAGCGTGCGATCGACCAATGCCGAACTGTCACAGAACGATTCATGAAGCGGTGGAGAGGCGAACCGGACCCGAGGCAGGTCGAGGCCATCGACGCGTACTGGGTGTCGGCCGCCGAGCACGGGATGAACGCGTCGACCTTCACCGCGCGGGTGATCGCGTCGACCGGCGCCGACGTCGCGGCCGCGTTGTCGGGAGCGATCGGCGCGATGAGCGGCCCCCTGCACGGCGGCGCGCCGGCTCGGGTGATCCCGATGATCGAGGAGGCCGAGAACACCGGCGATGCGCAGGCGGTGGTGAAGGGCATCCTCGACCGCAAGGAGAAGCTGATGGGCTTCGGCCACCGGGTCTATCGCGCAGAGGACCCGCGTGCGCGGGTGCTGCGGGCGACTGCCAAGCGGCTCGACGCGCCCCGGTACGAAGTCGCCGCCGCGCTCGAGCAGGCGGCGTTGACCGAACTGCGGGAACGTCGGCCCGACCGCGCGATCGAAACCAATGTCGAGTTCTGGGCCGCGGTGATGCTCGACTTCGCCGGGGTGCCGCCCAGGATGATGCCGGCGATGTTCACCTGCGGACGCACCGCCGGGTGGTGCGCACACGTCCTGGAGCAGAAGCGGCTGGCCAAGCTGGTGCGGCCGTCGGCGGTGTACGTCGGGCCCGGTCCGCGCCCGGTCGAGTCGGTGGAGGGCTGGTCGGAGATCTCGCACCACACGGTGTGAGCGGGCTCAGCTTCCCTCGGCGAGCAGACGCGGAATCGCATTACCGAGGCCCACTTTGTGCGATTTGGTGTCTGCTCGCCGGTGATGGCGGGTCGAAAGCCTCTACCGGTCTTCGAGCCGGCCCGGCATTGTGATGGAGCATGGCCAGCTTGATGGACCCGCTGGACGCAGCCATGATGACGGGTGAGTCGTCGAACCCGCTGCACGTAGCCGCAGTCCTGATCATGTCGCCGCCCGAAAACGCGGGTTCCGGTTACGTCGACGAGATCTACCGCGAAACATTGTCCGCCACAGCGTCGTTGGACCCGCGGCTGCGCCGGTATCCTCATCATGACCTGGCTACCGGCGGCCTCTGGGTCTGGCAACCCGTCGACAGCGTCGACATGCGCGATCATTGCGAGCGCCTCACGTTGTCAGCGCACTCAGGCCCGGAAGCGTTGTGGCAGAAGATCAGCGAGTTGCATGCCGCACCGCTTGACCGATCGCGACCGATGTGGATGTCGTATCTGATCGACGGACTCGACGACGGGCGTTTTGCCTTCTATGTCAAAGTGCACCACACCCTCGTGGACGGGGTGGCCGGCCTCCAGATGATCGCCGAGGGCTTGAGCACCGATTCGCACCGGCGTTCGATGCCGGCGTTCTTCGCGGCACACCACGACCGTCCGGCCGCAGTGCCCGAGCTTTCAGAATCACGGTCGCCCAACCCATTTCGCTTCGTGCGTGAACTAGTGAACGCGGCCTCCGCGCGCGCCGGGGCTGTCCAGCGGCTGGTCGTCGGCGAAGTCCAGACCCTCGTCGAGGGACTTACCTCGGATACCACGGTGTCCCCGCTGGCGGCGCCCTACACGCGGTTCAACGGCCGCCTGGGCAAGGGTCGTGCAGTCGCCGCCGCCAGCTGGCCCAGGGACCGCATCCGAGCCATCCAGACCCAGGCCGGCGTCACCGGCAACGACGTCGTCGTCGCCGTGGTGTCCGGTGTCTTGCGCCGCTGGCTGCTCGATCACGACGAACTCCCCCGCTCCACCCTCGTCGGGGTCTGCCCGATCACTGCCCGCGCAAGAGGTGGTGACTCCGATTCCGAGCACGGCAACGTCTTCGGAGCCTGGCTCTGCCCGCTGGGCACCGACCTCGACGATCCCGCCGAACGGCTCAGCCTGATCCATCGGTCGATGACCGAAGGAAAGCGGCGGGTGGCCGAGCGCGGCGCCGGGTTGTCGATGCTCCTGCTGGCGCCCAGTATCGGGCCGACGGTGCTCTCGCCGATGTTGCCGTCGTTCGTGCCCAGACTGCGCACTGGGTACAACCTTCCGATCTCCTACGTGCCCGCGCCGCGAACCGCGATGTACTGGAACGGAGCCCGCGTCGACGAGATCTATCCGGTGTCGGCGGTCTTCGACGGCCAGTCGCTGAACGTCACGGCGTGTTCGTACGCGGAGCGCATCTGCTTCGGCTACGTGGCGGGCACCGATGTGATGCCGGATATCGATACGGTCGTGCCGCTGACGGAGCAGACCATTACGGAGCTGGAAGCGGCGGTGGCCCTCTAGCCGCGGGACTTAGGTCCCTACGGACAGCACTCGCCCAGGGCATAGCATCGGCACTGATGGCAGCTCCCGATCAGAACGAGGACCAGCCGGTCCGCGAAGAGTCGGCTGAGCAGCCCGCCTCGCGTGGCGGTGCGCTGAGTTCTCTCATCCGGCCGTTCAGCCGGGCCGGCCGCTACTACACCCAGTCATGGCGTGACTACCTCAACGGCAAACCGGACGAGCTGCCGGTGGCACGGCCTACCTTCGCGCTCGCCGCTCAAGCGTTGGGCGACGAGATCGTGATCAGCGGCCTGCTGCGCAGCCGACCAGTCAGCGAGCCGGCGGCTTTCGAGCGGATCACCCGTGAGGTTGAGGCCGCTCTGGAGTTCTATGGCCGCAAGGGGTGGCTGGACGATCCCGAGGGCTTCTTCACGGCTCCACCACCGCTGAAGGACGTCAACTTGCATCGGGTCAAGCGACGCAGACGGTCCTATCAGCGCTTCGTGTTCGAGAGTGGCTACGCGCCGCACGCCGACGCGCCCGGGCGCGAGCGGTGGCTCAGCTACACCGCGAACAACCTCGAATACGGGCTCATGCTTCGGCACCCGCGGCCCCGCCCGTGGCTGGTGTGCGTGCACGGAACGGAGATGGGTCGTGGGGGCCTGGACCTCACACTGTTTCGCGCCTGGCACCTGCACGAGGATCTGGGCCTCAACGTCGTCCTACCCGTGCTGCCGCTGCACGGCCCGCGCAAGCGTGGTGTGCCGAAGGGCGCAGTCTTGCCGGGCGAGGACGTGTTGGACGACGTCCACGCCGCCGCGCAGGCGGTCTGGGACATCCGCCGCGTGATCTCCTGGATCCGGTCCCAGGAACCCCAGGCGCCGATCGGGCTGGACGGCATCTCGCTCGGCGGCTACGTCGCGTCGCTGGTGGCCAGCCTCGAGGACGGCCTGCGGTGCGCGATCCTCGGTGTTCCGGTCGCCGACCTGATCGACATCCTGGCTCGCCACTCCGGGCTCAGCCGCGACGACCCGCGCTTCGACACCATCCAGAAGGCGAAACCGATCGGCCGGATGATCTCGCCGCTTGCCCTTCAGCCGCGCGTCCCGGTGCACGGCCGCTTCATCTACGGCGGCGTGGCAGACCGGCTCGTCCGCCCTCGCGAACACGTCATCCGGTTGTGGGAGCACTGGGGTAAGCCCGAGATCGTCTGGTACCGCGGCGGTCACGCCGGGTTCTTCGGTGCGCGCCCTGTGCAGCAGTTCATCGACGCCGCGCTGGTGCAGTCCGGGCTCGTCGGGTCGTGACCGTCAACGCCTCAGCAACGACAGCACGCCACGCCGCTGTGACGTCGGCACTTCGAGCATTTCGTCAATCGACGTGAACTTGTCGCGCGGCCTGCCGTCAGCCCGACCACGGGCGACTTCGGCCCGGTCGATCGCCTGCCAGCGCTCGAGATCGACCACTTCCCGCTGCCTGGCGCGGACCAGTCGATCCAGCCCCCGCTGTCCGGCGGCCGGCCCGGCAAGCAGGCCGTTGTTGTAGTCGTCGACGAGTGCGTTCACCGTCTCCTGGGCGCAAGACTTGTTGGTACCGATGAAACCTGTTGGGCCCCTTTTGATCCAGCCTGCCAAATACGAACCCGGAACCGGCAGGCCCGAGGCCGGCGTGACTACCCGGCCACCGCGGTTGGGCACCACCGCGGCATCATGGTCGAACGGCAAGCCGGGAACGGGGCGGCCACGGTAGCCGATCGAACTCAGCACCAAACCAGCCTCGAGCTCCCGGGTTCCTTCGCTGCCCGTCACAGTGAACTCGATGCCCGCAGCGCGCCGGTCGCCGAGCACACGCGACGGCGTGAGCCGGTAGGCCAACCGGATCACAGCAGTATCCGCGCCCTGGTCGTGAACATCCAGCGACGCAAGCAGTTCCAGCTTGGCGCGTGTCGTCCTGTCGACGCAGTCGGCGAGATCCGCGCGAACCAGAGCGTGGTCCTCGGCGCTGAGCACCACTCGCGACGCGGAGGTCAGCCCGATGATCTCCGGCAGTGTGAACGCCGAGTGGGCGGGTCCGCGGCGCGCGGCGACGACGACCTCGCGGACCTTGCCGTCGCGCAGCGCAGCTAGTGCCACCCGCGAGATGTCGGTGGCTGCAAGCTCTTTCGGGTCGGCGGTCAGGATCCGTGCGACGTCCAACGCGACGTTGCCGTTGCCCACGATCACCACCCGCTCCCGGTCCAACGGCAGCGCGAGGTCGGGGCAGTCCGGGTGGGCGTTGACCCATGCGACGAACTCGGTGGCCGTGGCGGTTCCGGGAATGCCGAACCCGTCGATGTCGAGGCGTCGGTCCGCCGACGCACCGACCGCATAGATGACCGCATGGTGGTGGTGCAGCAACTCGTCGTGCGAGACATGCTCGCCCACGGTCACATTGAGGTAGAACGCCAAACCGCGATGACGCGTGACACGATCGAACAGCCGCGTCACCCGTTTGGTGCTCTGGTGGTCAGGTGCCACCCCCGCCCGCACCAGCCCGTACGGAGTGGGCAGCCGGTCGAACACGTTGACCTGCACACCTTGCTGGGTGAGCAGTTCGTCGGCGGCGTACATCGCGGCCGGCCCCGAGCCGACCACTGCGACACGCAGCGGTCCACCGCCACGCCGCCGGATCATCGGCGCCTCGACGACGGGAGCCAATTTCGATGTCGGCGGCAGCTTTTCGCCGACGGGCGGCTCGGGGTAGAACGACGCGTTGAGCGCCACGAACGGCAGCTGGTCGGCGGTGAGCTTGGTGTCCGGCGCGATCGCACCGACCGGGCAGGCCGATACGCAGGCGCCGCAGTCGACGCAGGCGACCGGGTCGATGTGCAGCATTTCCGCGGTCGCGAAGCCGGGCTCGTCCGGGGTGGGGTGGATGCAGTTCACGGGGCAGGCGTAGACGCAGGACCCGTCGCTGCAGCACGACTGGGTGATGACGTGCGGCATGTGACCCTACGCGGCCGAAGCGTGTTGGCGCTGCGGCTCGCTGCGATAGCGCGACGGTGTGCCGTCGATCTTGCAGATCCGCCACATCAGACGCGCCGGGCGGTTCATCAGGCCGACCTCGTCGCAGAGCATTCGGACGTCGCCGAACATGTCGCGCAGCCACTGTCGCGAGTCCGGCGAGCGGAAGAACAGCTCCTTGCGCACCGACCGCGGGATGTCGAATTCCTTGTAGAAACTGCGTGGCGGCTTCACGATCGCCGAGCACAGCACCCGCATGATGATCGGCACGTGCAGCGACAGCCAGAACTTGGGCCGGCGACGCATGTGCGGAACACGCTTACGCAGGTATTCGTGCGCGAAGGAGATGTGGCGGGCCTCCTCGGCGACGTGGATGGCCATCACCCGCTCCATGATCGGGTGCAGCGACTTTCCTTCCCGCAGAACGTTCTTCTGCGTGTGGTCGATCGGTTCCTCACCGGCGAGCACCCCGAAGAAGAACACGATCGGCAGCGGCCCGGCCACCAGCGGAATCAGCGGAGACAACCAGCGCAGTAGCCGCGGCATGCCCGGGACGTCCACGCCGATGTGGTTCACCATCTCCTGGAACATCATCGTGTGGTTGCACTCTTCGACCGACTCGTGCAGGCAGTAGCGGTACTCGGGTGACCCGTTGGGCACCCAGAACGTGTACTGCATCAGGC
>JBAPQQ010000350.1:0-11482 GCA_049280695.1 Mycobacterium sp. | reverse complement strand
GAGGAAGGCTCGCGCCTCGGGGTCGCTGCGCGACGCACTGGAGGCCCGCCGCGCCATGTTCTCGAAGGTTTCCCGGGGATACACGGCCAGGCTGCGGTCTTGGCTCTTGGTGACCATCAACCCTCCTGCCAGTGCGTCCCGGAACTTTGCGGGCAGCGTCAGCCGCCCCTTGTCGTCGAGCTTGGGCGTGTAGGTGCCGAGGAACACTCCGCGCCTCCGTCCGCCACTTTACCCCACAATCCCCCACAACGCCCCCCATCGTAGCAATTCATCGGGTGTGTTCACCACCCGTCCCCACATACGACAAAAAGCGGGGCGACCCGTCAGGGTCACCCCGCTAGCGGAATGTTTACGTCAGTCGTCGAAGCGGCGCCGGAATCGGTCTTCCATCCGGCTGGTGAAGGACCCGCTGGAGCCCTTGGCGCGGCGCTGCCGCCCGCCCGGCGCCTGCCGATCGGCGGCCTTCGACAGACGCGGCCCGGTGACGGCGAAGACGACGCCGCCGAACATCACCAGGAAGCCGAGCACCGAGAGAATCGGAAAACCGGCGACCATGGTGGCCTTGAACGCGACACCCGACACCAGCATGGCCAGCCCGATGACGAACAGCGCCGCGCCCTGGATCCGTCGGCGCGTGCTCGGTGCGCGCAGCGTGCCGCCACGCACGCTGGAGGCGAACTTGGGATCCTCGGCATACAGCGCGCTCTCGATCTCGTCGAGCATGCGCTGCTCATGATCGGAGAGTGGCATCCGTCCCTCCTTGCCGCCGCTGCGATCCCAGATTTCACGCCCGCATAATCGGGCGACTGAGAGCCATGATACGAGGCGTCCGGACGCCGTACCACCTAGTTGATCGGCCGATTCTATAGGCAGTCAAGCGCGCACGATAATGAACCTTGGCGAGCGGGGCGTTCGGCGACGAGCCGCTTGCGCGAAGAGCAAAGTCCAGGAAGGACCTCCCCGTGGCGACAGTTCTCATCGATCTGTCGCCGCGCGACATGCAGCGCCGCCTCGGCGACGCGCTGGGGATCTACGTCGACGCGATGCGTTATCCCCGCGGTACGGAGGACCACCGTGCGTCGATGTGGATGGAGCACAGCAGGCGCACGGGCTGGCAGGCGGTCGCGGCCGTGGACGTGCCGCACGACCACAGCGGGTCGCCGGCCGACGCGCCGATGGTCGGGATCGCATACGGGTATTGCGGCGCGGCCGATCAGTGGTGGCAGCAGCAGGTGGTCGCAGGCATGCGCCGGGCCGGACTGGCGCGGCGCGAGATCGCCTCGCTGATGGGCAGCTATTTCGAACTGACCGAATTGCACATTCATCCCCGTGCGCAGGGCCGCGGCTTGGGCGAAGCGCTCGCACGACGGCTGCTGTCCGGCCGCGCCGAGGCGTGGGTGCTGTTGTCGACGCCGGAGATCCGCGGCGAGAACAACCGCGCATGGCGGCTGTACCGGCGGCTGGGCTTCACCGACATCATCCGCGGACACCACTTCGCCGGCGATCCCCGCGCGTTCGCGATCCTGGGCCGCCAACTGCCGCTCTAAGATGACCCGATGCCCCGGGCTTCACGCTCCTCGCGTCCGCATCGTCGTGCAGTCCTTTTCCTCGTACTTCTCGTCCTCGTCCCGCTGGCCACCGGCTGCGTCCGTATCAGAGCGTCGATCACGATCTCTCCCGACGACCGGGTGTCGGGCACCATCACCGCGGCCTCCAAGCCACGCAACGACGACGACAAGGGCCCGCAGTTCAACGGCGGCGGCCTGCCGTTCTCGGAAAAAGTGGCGATATCCGACTACACCCGAGACGGCTACGTCGGCTCGCAGGCGGTGTTCTCCGATCTGACGTTCGCCGAACTGCCGCAGCTGGCGAGCATGAACCACGACGCGGCAGGCGTGGACATCTCGCTGCGACGGGCAGGCGATTCGGTGATCCTGGAAGGCCGCGCCGATCTCACGTCGCTGACCGACGCCGACGCCGACGTCTCGCTGTCCGTCTCCTTCCCGGGCAACGTCACCTCGACCAACGGCGACCAGATCGACTCGCAGGTGGTCGAGTGGAAACTCAAGCCGGGCGTGGTGACGACCATGACCGCGCAGGCCCGCTACACCGACCCCAGCGCCCGCTCGTTCACCGGCGCGGCCATCTGGATGGCCCTGGCGGCGCTGGCGGTGGCCGGGGTGATCGGCGCCTTGGCCTGGGTCAGCCGTGACACCTCCCCGCGGTTCGCCGAACCGCACGAGCACGGCTAGCCGTACCCTTAACGCCGATGAGCGTCGACACCGCCGCACCCTCGGCACTGCAGTTGGCCGGCGCGGTCACCGGCCGGCTTCGCGAGTACATGAGCGCGCGCCGCCGCGACGCCGCGTACATCGGGGCCGACTACACCGCGTTGACCGGCGCGCTCGAGGAGTTCGTGCTGCGCGGCGGCAAGCGCCTGCGGCCGGCGTTCGCGTATTGGGGCTGGCGCGCGGTGACCCGGGACCCCGACCCCGAGAACCCGGAGATGCTAAGGCTTTTCGCGGCGCTGGAGCTGCTGCACGCCTGCGCACTGGTGCACGACGACGTGATCGACGCGTCCGCGACACGTCGGGGCCTGCCCACCGTGCATGTGCAGTTCGCGGACGTGCACCAGGCCAGCGAGTGGCGCGGGTCGGCCCGCCAGTTCGGGGTGTCGGCGGCGATCCTGCTCGGCGATTTGGCGCTGGTGTGGGCCGACGACATCGTCGCCACCGCCGAGTTGCCCCACGACGCCCGGCGCCGCGTCCAGCGCGTGTGGGCCGACATCCGCACCGAGGTACTCGGCGGCCAGTACCTCGACATCGTTTCCGAGGCCAGCGGCGTGGACTCGATCGCGTCGGCGATGACCGTCAACACCTACAAGACCGCCTCCTACACGGTGTCGCGGCCGCTGCAGATGGGCGTAGCCGCGGCCGCAGACCGTCCCGACGTGCTGGCCGCCTTCCACGAGTTCGGCACCGACCTCGGCGTCGCCTTCCAGCTGCGTGACGACGTGCTCGGGGTGTTCGGGGACCCCGCGGTGACCGGTAAGCCCGCCGGCGACGACCTGCGGTCGGGAAAGCGCACGGTGCTGTTGGCCGAGGCGATCCAACGCGCCGGATCGTCGGACCCGGCGGCCGCCCAGCTTCTGCGGACGTCGATCGGCACGGATCTCTCCGAAGGTCAGGTGCGCCAACTGTGCGAGGTGATCACCTCCGTGGGCGCGCTGGCCGCCGTCGAATCCCGGATCGACACACTGACCCGGCGCGCGCTCGACGTGTTGTCGGCAGCGCCGATCGCCGACCAGGCCAAGACCGGGCTGCTCGAGCTCGCCAGATTGGCCGCCAACCGGTCGGCCTGACGCGCATGAACCGGTTGGCAGACTTCGGCGCGTCCCGTGACGGCCGGCCCGCGCTGCTGGGCTTGCTCGGCGCGATGATGATCACCGCGGGCGGCCTCGGCGCGGGCAGCACCCGGTTGCACGACCCGGTGCTGGAGACCCTGCACCTGTCCTGGCTGCGGTTCGGGCACGGGTTGGTGTTGTCGTCGATCGTGTTGTGGCTGGGCGTCGCGCTGATGCTGATCGCGTGGATCTGGCTGGGCCGCTGGGTGATCGAATGTCGCGCCACCGAGAACCAGATGGTGGCCACCACGGGCTTCTGGCTCGCGCCGCTACTGCTGTCGGTGCCGGTGTACAGCCGCGACACCTACTCCTACCTCGCTCAGGGCGCATTGCTGCGCGACGGCCTGGACCCGTACGTGGTGGGCCCCGTCGAGAACCCGAATGTGTTGCTGGACAACGTGAGTCCGATATGGACTACCACCACCGCACCCTACGGTCCGGCCTTCATCCTGGTGGCGAAGTTCGTCACGATGCTGGTGGGCGACAACGTGGTGGCCGGCACGATGGTGCTGCGGCTGTGCATGCTGCCCGGCTTGGCGCTGCTGATCTGGGGGGCGTCGCGCATCGCCCGTCACGTCGGCACCAACGGCGCTGCGGCGCTGTGGATCTGCGCGCTGAACCCGCTGGTGATCATCCACCTGATGGGCGGCGTGCACAACGAGATGCTGATGGTGGGGCTGATGATGGCCGGCATCGCCCTCACGATGCGGGGCCGCCCGGTCCCCGGTGTCGCATTGGTGGCGGTCGGGGTGGCGGTCAAGGCCACCGCGGGGCTGGCGTTGCCCTTTCTGGTCTGGGTATGGGTGCGCCGGCTGCGCGGGCGCCGGCAGATGGGCGCGGTGGCGGCGTTCGTGGTGGCAGCGGTCGGGTCGGTGCTGATCTTCGTCGTGGTGTTCGCGGTACTGTCGGCCGCGGCCGGGGTGGGGCTGGGCTGGCTCACGGCGCTGGCCGGCTCGGTGAAGATCATCAACTGGCTCACGGTGCCGACGGCGGTGGCAAACCTGATCAACGTGTTCGCCGGCCTGTTCGCCGGCGTGCAGTTCTATGCCGTGCTCGAGATGACCCGGCTGGTCGGGATCGGGATCATCGTCGTCGCGCTTCCGGTGCTGTGGTGGCGATTCCGGCACGACGACCGCGAAGCGCTGATCGGGATAGCCGCCGTGATGATCGTCGTGGTGCTGTTCGTACCGGCGGCGCTGCCGTGGTATTACACCTGGCCGCTGGCGGTGATGTCGGCACTGACGCAGTCGCGCAACTGGATAGCGGCGATCGCCGGGTTTTCGACGTGGATCATGGTGATCTTCAAGCCCGACGGCAGCCACGGCATGTATTCCTGGATCCACGTCGGGATCGCGACGGCCTGCGCTGTCTTCGCGTGGCGGGTGCTGCAGCGCACAGCCGAGGTCAGTACGCCAGAGCCTGCGCCCGCCTCGTCACTTCCCGAGCCTGATGAGAGTGCAGCGCATCGACCGGGCGAGCGTTCGTGAGCTGCTCGCGGGTGCCGTCGCGCGTCACGGTCAGCGACTCGTCGGGCCGAAACAACCACCGCAGAATTTCGGTGTCGCGGTAGCCGCCGTCGCGCAGCACCGCCAGCAGCCCGGGCAGGCTCTTGACCAGGTGACCATCGGCAGTGAAGAAGATCTGGGGCACCACCACCAGCCCGTCGCGCCGAACCGCGAGCAAATGACCGTCGCGCAAATGCTGATGCACCCTCGTCACCGGGAGGCCCAGCATTTCGGCCACTCTGGGCAGGTCGTACATCGGTTCGTCGCGGTCGAGGACGTCATCGGCGGCCGGAACACTGCTCACCGCGCTGAGTCTAGATCGGTCGACGGCGAACTAGCATGAGTTCGGTGCAGCCCCAACAGGTCAGACCCGACCCGATTCTCGGCGCGGTTCTGGACGGGCGGTACCGCGTCGAGGCGGTCATTGCCACCGGCGGGATGTCGTCGGTGTACCGCGGGGTCGACATCCGGCTGGACCGTCCCGTCGCGATCAAGGTGATGGACTCCCGCTACGCCGGCGATCAGCAGTTCCTCACCCGCTTCCAGCTGGAGGCGCGTGCGGTTGCCCGGTTGAAAGACCCGGGGCTGGTAGCGGTTTACGACCAGGGCGCCGACGGCGCGCACCCGTTTCTGGTGATGGAGCTCATCGACGGCGGGACGCTGCGAGAACTGTTGCAGGAGCGCGGCCCCATGCCGCCGCACGCCGTGGCCGCGGTCCTGCGCCCGGTGCTGGGCGGGCTGGCGGTGGCACACCGCAACGGTCTGGTGCACCGTGACGTGAAGCCCGAAAACGTGTTGATCTCCGACGGAGGGGAGGTCAAGATCGCCGATTTCGGGCTGGTGCGTGCGGTTGCCGCGGCAAAGATCACGTCCGACAGCGTCATTCTGGGGACCGCGGATTACCTGTCGCCGGAACAGGTGCGCAGCGGGGACGCGAGCCCGCGCAGCGACGTATACGCCTGCGGGGTGCTGATCTACGAGTTGCTGACCGGTGCCACACCGTTCCGTGGTGACAGCCCGCTGGCGGTGGCGTACGCGCGGATGGACAACGACGTGCCATCGCCGAGCACCGTGATACGCGGTGTGCCAACGCAATTCGACGAGCTGGTGCGCCACGCCTGCGCCCGCGACCACGCCCATCGGTTCGCCGACGCACAGCAGATGGCCGACGCGCTGGTTCACATCTGCGACGAGCTCGAGCTGCCGCCCTTCCGGGTGCCGGCGCCGCGCAACTCGGCCCAGCATGCGTCGGCCGCTCTGTATCTCAGTCAGCGCTACGCAGCTCCGCCCGCTCCTGTTCCGCGTCAGCCGACGCGGCAGATGACTCGAGGTCCCCAGGACTGGGGGCGAGCCGAAAAGCCCAGAGCACCAGGGCAATTCGCGGGCATCGAACTCGAAGCGTTTCAGGAGTATCGGCGGCGCGCCAAGTGGCGGATGTGGTTCTGGCTGGCGGCGGTATTGATCGTCACCGGCCTGGTGGCAGCTGCGGCGTGGACGCTGGGCACCAACATCAACGCGCTGTTCTAGTCGCGGAGCATCTCTGCGACCAGGAACGCCAGCTCGAGTGACTGCTGAGTGTTCAGCCGTGGGTCGCAAGCGGTTTCGTAGCGCCCCGCGAGGTCGGTGTCGGAGATGTCCTGAGCCCCACCGAGGCATTCGGTGACGTTCTCACCGGTGATCTCGACGTGGATACCGCCCGGATGCGTGCCCAGCGCGCGGTGCACCTCGAAAAAGGCCTGCACCTCGTCGACGATCCGGTCGAAGTGCCGCGTCTTGTAGCCGTTGGACGACTCGTGAGTGTTGCCGTGCATGGGGTCGCACTGCCAGATCACCTGATGGCCGGCGCCCTGCACCTTCTCGATGATCGGTGGCAGCAGGTCGCGCACCTTGTTGTTGCCCATGCGGCTGACCAGTGTGAGCCGGCCCGGCTTGTTGTGCGGATCGAGCCGCTCGACGTATTCCACCGCCAGCTCGGGCGTCATGGTCGGGCCGATCTTGACGCCGATCGGGTTCGCGATCACCTCCGCGAACGCGATGTGGGCGCCGTCGAGTTGACGGGTGCGCTCCCCGATCCACACGTAGTGCGCGGACTGGTCGTACAGCGCCGGCTCGCCGGCCTCGTTTTCGGCCAGCCGCAGCATCGAACGCTCGTAGTCGAGCACCAGCGCCTCGTGGCTGGCGTAGATCTCGGCGGTCTGCAGGGCGCGGTCGTCCACGCCGCACGCGGTCATGAACGTCAGACCGCGGTCGATCTCACTGGCCAGCGCCTCGTAGCGGGCACCCGCCGGAGAGGTCCGGACGAACTCGCGGTTCCAGTCGTGCACCAGATGCAGCGAGGCCAGACCCGACGACGTCAGCGCGCGGACCAGGTTCATCGCGGCGCTGGCGTTGGCGTAGGCGCGGACCAGCCGCGACGGGTCGTGCTCGCGCACCCCCGCGTCGGGGGCGAAGCCGTTGACCATGTCGCCGCGGTAGGACTTCAGCCCCAGCGCGTCGATGTCGCTGGACCGCGGTTTGGCGTACTGACCTGCGATGCGGGCGACCTTGACCACCGGCACGCTGGCGCCGTACGTCAGGACCACCGCCATCTGCAGCAGCGTGCGGATGTTGGCGCGGATGTGCGGCTCGGTGTTGTCGACGAACGTCTCGGCGCAGTCGCCACCCTGCAGCATGAACGCCTTGCCCTGCGCGACCTCTGCCAGCAGGCCCGAGAGCTTCCGGATCTCCGACGGGACGGTGACGGGCGGAACGCTCTCCAGCACCGTGCGCATCGCCTTTGCCTGGTCCTCCGGCCAGCTGGGCTGCTGAACCGCCGGCCTGGCCAGCGCATCGTCCAGCTGCGAGCGCAGATCCGCAGGCAGCGGCGGTAACGCCGGCAGCTGGTCGATCGGGATGTCGACGGTCCAGTTCACCCGTCTATGTTAGCGAGCTTGCTCTGGTTCACTTACCGCCTCCGGCGGTGGCGATGATCCGGAAGCGCTGCAGGTTGTCGCGGGCATCGATGAGCGCATCGTGGGCGTCGCGGGGCCGCGGCGGCAGCGGCGGGCAGCCGCGGTCCTCCCACAACTGGCGAAGCTCGTGGGTGAACCGCGGGATGGCAGGCGGCAGCGCGGTCATCGGGCCCCACAGCTGGCACAGCGCGACATGGTCGTAGGCGCCGATCCACGCCCACAGCTCGATGGGCTCGCCAGCATCGATGTCGAAGAAGTTCTCCAGGTCGGCACGGATCTGCGCCCGGGACCGCCACACCGGCGACGACGGCGACGGCAGCTTGGGCAGCACGTGGGCGCGTACCCAGCGGCCGGCCGACTTCTCGTCGAATTCGGTTGACACGGCGTAGTATTCGCGGCCGTCCTCGGTGGCCACGCCGATGGAGATCAGGTCGATGGTGCGGCCGTCGTCGATGAACTCGGTGTCGTAGAAGTACCTCATGCGGCCACGCGCCTCTTCGGGGGGGCGGCGGCGTGGATCTCGCGGTCCAGTTCCTGGTCGACCCGCGCGTCGTCGGGGAACCGCGGCATTCCCGAGACGGCGTCCTGCAGCCACAGCTTGGCCTGCACCACGGGGCGGCGCATGTAGCGCTCCCGCTCCAGCGCCCGGTGCATCTTTCGCGGCCTGCCGCTGTAGCGCCACCGGGCCCACGGCGCGTGCGGACGTGACAGACGCACGGCGCCGACGAACAGCAGGGGCGTGATGAACATCCCGACGAGCCCGGTCCAGACCTTGCCCTTGAGCAGCACCACCACCGCCAGCGCCAGCGTGGCCAGTGCCATCGCCACCACGGTGGCCCGCGCCACCAGCGAGTGGTCGTCGCGCCAGATGCCGATGTCGAAGAACGACAGCGGGTTGAAACCAAGGATCAGCAGTCCGGCCACCGCGACGGCCGCGAAGACCGCGTCCACCGAGGTGCGTCCGTCCTCAGACCAGTACACGTCGTCGAGGTGCAGGATCAGCGCGAACTCGTCGAGCACCAGCGCGGCGCCGATACCGAAAAAGATCGCTGCGACGGTGAATTCGGTGGCTCCGCCGTCCACGGCCAGCGTCACCATCGTCACACCGGAGATCATGACGAGAACCACGCCGATCACCACGTGATGGAGGTGGAGGCCGCCCTGGCCCTCCGAAACCGAGATGTTGCGGGGCTGCCACCACTTGCGGGGGGCGTCGCTGTCGGCGTGCGCGCGGATGTAGCGGACGATCGTGCGGGTCACCAGGAAGGTCAGCAGGAACGCGATCAGGCACCACAGCAGGGGCAGTCGCCCCTGCGACACGACGTCGAAGTGCAGGCTGAGGTGCACGCCCGGTTAGGCGGCGGTGGACTGCTCGACAGTCCGCTCGCCCTTGTTCTCCTTGACGTCGGCCGCGTAGAGATCGACGTACTCCTGGCCGGACAGCTGCATCAGCTCGTACATCACCTCGTCGATCACCGCGCGCTCGATGAAGCGGTTGCCCGCCAGCCCCTCGAACCGCGAGAAGTCCAGCGGCTTGCCGACCCGCACCGTGACCTTGGCGAACCGCCACCTCTTGCTGCCGGGCGGGTTGAACTTGTTGGTGTCGATCAGCGCGATCGGGATGACGGGCGCGCCGCTCTCCAGCGCCAACCGGGCCAGGCCCGTCTTGCCCTTGTAGAGCCGGCCGTCCGGACTGCGGGTGCCCTCCGGGTACATGCCGAGCAGTTTTCCCTCGGCGAGCAGCCGCATGGCGGTTTCCAGCGCCGCCTGGGCAGCGTCGGCGTTGCTGCGGTCGATGGGCACCTGACCGGCCGCGGTGTAGAACCACCGGTTGAACCAGCCCTTCAAGCCGGTGCCGGTGAAGTACTCGGCCTTGGCCAGGAACGTGATCCTGCGTTTGATGACGAGCGGTTTGATGAAGCTGTCGGCGACGGCCAGGTGGTTGCTCGCGAGTATCGCCGGTCCGCAGCCCGGAATGTGTTCAAGCCCTTCGGTTTTCGGCCGGGCCATCAAAGAGAGCAGCGGCCCCATGAAGACGTACTTGAACAGCCAATACCACATGGACCCTCCTGCCCCGGGGCGCGCTTTTCGCTAACTGTACCCACTCTTAGGGGTCTTCGACGACGATCGGAATGTGCTGATAGCGGCCCGGCGGAGGGGACTGCGGCTCGGGGGTTTCCGGCCCGTCGGGCGGGGCGGCGCCGTCGGTACCGACCACAGCGCGCATCACCGACAGCAGCGCGACGCCGTGTTCCGCCACGACGTCGAGCATCGGGTGTTGCTCGCCGGAAACCAGCGCGGCAAGCGCGCACACCGGGCACCACACCTGCTGGCACTTGCTGGGCGCGTCGGTTCTGCCCGTCGCGATCGCCGCTGCGGCACGGACCGCGGGATCGAGCCGGTCCAGCAGCACCTGGGCCAGCGCCCGCAGCTCCGGGGGAATGTCAGTGAGAGGACCCGTCACGCCGGCCACACCTCCGGATTCGGTCGAAATCGCACCGTCAGTTCAGTTCCCCGCAGCTGTGCGCCCGTGACGATGCATCGCCGCAACACAGACGCCAGCCGGACCCGGCGCCTCATCCCCGAGGAGCCGATGATCAAGTCGTCTTCCACCCGGCCCAGTGTCAGTGATCCCGGGTCGAGTTGCGGCAACTCTAGCCGCATCCGGTAGACCGCTTCCAGACCCGACCCCGACTCGCGGTCCACCACCGGTGCGATGGGCGTCGGCGGCGCCGATCCGTCGAGGCGGCGCACCGTGTCGAGCAGCTCGAGCAGCGCCTTAGGGCCGATCGGCTCGCTGGGCAGGTGCGGGGCGAGCACCAGCTCCACGTCGCCGATCCTGGCCGACAGCTCGTCGAGCACGGCCTGCTGGTCGGCGATCCGTTCGGCATACCAGTCGAACGCGGGATGGTCGGGCAGGTTGCGGTATTCGTACGAATCGTCCCTGACGAGAACCTGATTCACGATCAGCTCGTCGACGCGCACACCCGTCAGCGCCAGCGCCCCCAGTGTGCGGGCCGCCTCGGCCACCACCACGCGCTCTGGGGTGAGCACCAGATGTGCGCCCACCCGCGACCCGTCGGTCAGCAGCGCGTTGACGCTTTCCATCCCCGCCGACATCCGCTCCAGCACCGCCACGACAGCAGCCGAGCCGGGCTCCGCGGCCGCGCGGGCCAGGCGGCGATGGCGCGGCCAGGCACGCTCCAGATACAGCCCGAACGTCGAGGGCAGCGTGAGCATCCGCAGCGCGTCGGCGGTCGACGCGCAGTCGACCACCACGTGGTCCCAGTCCCCCGACGCCGCGAGCTCACCGACCTCGTGCAGGCCCAGCACCTCCTGGATACCGGGCAGCGCCGAGAGCTCCTCGGGCGCAACGTCGCCGAGGTCAGACTCGCCGAACCGGCTCGCAAGCGGAGCGGCGACCTCGCGCCACCGCTTCTCCAGCAGCGCGAGGGTGTCCAGCGCCATCGCGTCGAGCAGGCCTCCGCCGGTGTCGGCGTCGTCCTCCAGTACCCGCGTCATCTGACGTTCGCCGGTCGGGGCCACCGGCACGCCGAGGACGTCGCCCACGGAGTGCGCCTGATCGGTCGACACCACGAGAACCCGGAACCCGGCGCGCGCGT
>JBAPQQ010000349.1:0-19752 GCA_049280695.1 Mycobacterium sp. | reverse complement strand
GCCCGGTCCTGCGCCGGCACCTGCTCCGGCTCTCGATCCGGCGGCGCTTCCGCCGTCCGCGGTGACACCACCTGGGGCCAGCGGGGCCTCGTACAGCACGTATGACCAGCAGAGCGGTACTTTCATCGACGCCAACGGCAACGCTGCGGTGTTCGGCGCCGGTGCGACGAACCTGCAGCCGCAGGAGAACTGGTACGACCTCATGAAGGATCCGAGGCAGACCTGATGACCACCACTGAATCCAGCCCTGAGCAGGCGGCTCGCCGTCGCGCGGTCCGCGCGGCCGGTCCGGCCAACGGCGGAACCGTGGAAACCACCACCGTCCGGGTCGAGAAGCCACCCGCGGAAAAACGGCAGGGCCGCAAGCCGATTCGCAAAGCGGGCCCCCCGCCTCGTCGCCCCGGACACCGCACACTCGCGGCGATCGTGGCGTTGGCCGTCGGCGTCCTGGCCGTCGCCGGTCTGGCGACGGTCGTGACGTCGATGTATTTGGGCAACCGCGCTGCCGAGTCGGCGCAGCAACGGGACCAGCAGTTCGTCGACGCCGCATCGCAACTCGCGGTGAACATGTACACCTTCAACCAGAACACGGTGGAGGACAGCGTCAAGCAAGTCGTGAACGGCACCAGCGGACCGCTGCACGACATGCTCGCCCGCGACAACCACACTCAGGTCCTCGAGCAGTTCTTCCGCTCGATGGGTGGCAGTTCCGAGGCGGTGGTGACCGGCGCCGCGCTCGAAAGCCAAGACGCCGACGCCGGCACCGCGACGGTGTTGGTGTCCGTGCGGGTGACGACGACCGATGCCGACGGCAACAACCAGCCGTCGACACCGTCGAGGATGCGAATCACGGTGCGGCAGGAGGACGACGGCCGGGTGACGGGCTACGACCTCAAGTGGCCCGACGGGGGCAACTGATGCGGCTGTTCATCACCGGCCTCGCCGGCTTGCTCGCAGGCGCCTTCGTGGCGCTGGCCGGCGTGGGCGGGTGGTTGTACTGGGACCGAGTCGAACTGCGCAGTGAACAGATCACGCGTACCGAGCTGGCTCCGCTCGCCAAAGATCAGGTTCCCAAAATCCTCGGCTACGACTACCAAACCGTCGAGACAAGCCTCACCGCGGCCTATCCGATGATGACGGCGGACTTCCGGCGTCAGTACGAGGACCGGACCACCAAGGAGATCATTCCGCAGGCGCGCGAGCAGCACCTCGTGAGTCAGGTGAACGTCGTCGGCGTAGGCGTGATGGAAGCCCACCGTAACTCTGGCTCGGTCATGGTCTACATCAACCAGACGTACATGGCGAAGGATCGGGAGCCGCTGTACTCCGGGAGCCGGGTTCGTGTGAACTACCAGCGCGTCGACGGCCACTGGCTGATCAGCGACATCAAACCGATCTAAGACACCGACTGCCCTGACAGCGCGTCCAGGAAGGAGCGCGCCCAGCGGTCCACATCGTGGGCCAGCACCTGCCGGCGAAGCGCCCGCATCCGTCGACGGCCCTCCTCGGGGGACTGGTTGATTGCCGCCTCGATGGCGTCCTTGACACCCTCGAGATCGTGTGGGTTGACCAGATATGCCTGCTGCAATTCGCTTGCCGCGCCGGTGAATTCGCTCAGCACCAACGCACCGCCCAGGTCGCTGCGGCAGGCGACGTATTCCTTGGCGACAAGGTTCATGCCGTCTCGCATCGGTGTGACCAGCATGACGTCGCT
This sequence comes from Mycobacterium sp., assembly GCA_049280695.1. Taxonomy (GTDB): domain Bacteria; phylum Actinomycetota; class Actinomycetes; order Mycobacteriales; family Mycobacteriaceae; genus Mycobacterium. The sequence continues at coordinate 18,038 of JBAPQQ010000349.1, read as the reverse complement.
GGCGACGAAGAACGCGATCAGTTCGTCGCGCGAGACCGGCCGGTGCAGGTAGTGCACCACCGGCTGGCCGACCTCGGCGTACTCGCCGTTGATGTGCCCCACCTGCCGCTCGATGTCTTCGCGCAGCACCTTGTAGCTGTCGACGCGTTCGCGGCTGGGGGTGGCCAACTGCACGAGCACGGTGTCGTCGCGCTTCACCCGGGCCTCAGCCAGCAGTTCCGAAAACGCTTTCAGCCGTACGTCGATACCCTTCGTGTAGTCCAGGCGGTCGACACCGAGCAGCATTTTGCGGGGGTTGCCGAGTTCCGCGCGGATCTCGCGCGCGCGATGGCGGATACTCCGTTCCCTGCCTTTGTGGTCGAGGTCGGCGGAGTCGATCGAAATCGGAAAGGCACCCACCCGGACGACCCGGGACCCGTATTCGACCTCTCCGAAGCGCGAACGCACACCGATGGTTCCGCGCGACGTGTTGGCGTTGACGAGCCGCCTTGCCAGGATCAGGAAGTTCTGCGCGCCGCCGGGGAGGTGGAACCCGACGAGGTCGGCGCCCAGCAGCCCCTCGACTATGGCCGTGCGCCAGGGCAATTGCATGAACAGCTCGACGGGCGGAAACGGGATGTGCAAGAAGAACCCGATGGTCAGATCCGGACGCAGTTCCCGGAGCATCTTCGGCACCAGCTGCAGCTGGTAATCCTGAATCCACACGGTGGCGTTTTTCGCCGAAGCGCGCGAGGCGGCCTCGGCGAAGCGGCGGTTGACGTCGACGTAGCGGTCCCACCACTGGCGGTGGTAGGTCGGTTTCACGATGACGTCGTGGTAGAGAGGCCACAGCGTCGCGTTCGAGAAGCCCTCGTAGTACTCCGCGACGTCTTCTTCGCTCAGACTTACCGGAAACAGGTGCAGTCCGTCCTCGACGATCGGTTCGTCGCCGGCGTCGGGCACTCCGGACCAGCCGATCCACGCACCGCGGTTTCGGCGCAGCAGCGGCTCCAATGCGGTGACGAGACCGCCGGGGCTGCGTTTCCAGGTGCTGGTGCCGTCAGGAAGCCGTTCCAGGTCGACGGGCAGGCGGTTGGCGACGACGACGAACTCGGAGCCAGTGCCGCGTGGGTTCGAGTCGGCATTGCCCGCGGGCGGACTCATCTACGACTCGTTCTTGGCCGGTCCAATGCCGAGCATCGAGAGGAAGATCCGGCATTCGTCGGCATCGGTCGCATAGGCCGCGACCACGCGGCGCGCCTGACGGGCGGTGCTGTCGGCGAGTGGTTCGACGTCGCCGATTTCAGCGGGATCAGATTTGGCGGGCATGCGACAACTGTAGGTGACGACGGCCGGTGGCGGGTACGGGCCGGCTAGGGGCTTTGGTGGACGGACGAGTTGACGTTCGGAACCGGAGCGCCCGGATAAAGCTGCTGCTCGAGACATTCGCTCTCGTGGGTTCCGCTGCACGCGGTCAGGTTTTCCTCACTCTGCGGGCCGGCGGAGCTGGCTGATCCTGTCGAGCTGGTGCCGGTGGGCACGAGTTCGGGCACGCAGGAGAAGGTGTACGGGTCCTCGTTCTCACCGGGCGGGCACGTGACATTGGGGCCGGCGTGCGCTGAGCCGGGGTCGACGAAGACGGCCGCCACCGGTGAGACGGCGATCGCGGCGGCGAAGGCCCCTGCCAGGACGACCCGACGAACCGGCCATTCGAAGTGCGCCATCTTCTTACTTCCTGTCCTTCTTGCGGTACCTGTGCCGAAAGTCTATGGAAACCCGACGAAGTCTGCAGGCATTCGTCAGGTTGCCGGCAAGGCCAGAATGAGGCGCGTTCGGCGCAACAAGTACGCTCCGCGTGACGCAGCAGAAGGGGTTCGAGGTGCAGCTGTCTCTGACTGACCGGACGTATCTCGTAACAGGCGGTGGCAGCGGTATCGGCAAAGGTGTCGCCGCCGCACTAGTCGCCGCGGGCGCTCACGTGATGATCATCGGGCGGAATGCGGACAGGCTGGCCGCGGCGGTGACCGACATACAGACGCATGCCCGCGCCGGTGGTGGCGCGGTTCGCTACGAGCCGACCGATGTCACCGAAGAGGACGAGGTGGCCAACGCCGTCGAGGCCGCGACCGCGTGGAGCGGGCGGTTACATGGCGCGGTGCACTGCGCGGGCGGCTCGGAGACGATTGGTCCGATCACCCAGATCGACTCGGGGGCGTGGCGGCGAACTGTCGATCTCAACGTTAACGGGACGATGTATGTGCTCAAGCACGCGGCACGGGAGATGGTGCGCGGTGGTGGTGGGTCGTTCGTCGCGATTTCGTCGATAGCCGCCAGCAACACGCACCGCTGGTTCGGCGCCTACGGGCCCACCAAGTCGGCCATCGACCACCTGATGAAGGTCGCGGCCGACGAACTCGGCCGGTCGTGGGTGCGCTTCAACGCGATCCGCCCCGGTCTGGTCCGCACCGATCTGGTGGAGCCGATCATGCAGACCCCCGGCGTCAAAGAGGACTATCGCATCAACACGCCGCTGCCGCGCGTCGGGGAGGTGGAGGACGTCGCCAACCTTTCGCTGTTCCTGCTCAGCGATGCGGCTAGTTGGATCACCGGGCAAGTGATCAACGTCGACGGCGGCCAGTCACTGCGGCGCGGCCCAGACTTCACGGCCATGCTGGAACCGGTGTTCGGCGAGGAAGGTCTGCGGGGCGTCGTCGACTAAGCGCAGTCGCAGAAGCATGAAGTCCCTTTCGCGTCGCCGACGGGAGACTTCACGGCGGCGTACGAACTCCTTTGTCTCGGTACGGCGTCGCACTGGACGCACGTTCGGCGCGATGGCTACGGTCCACCAATGACCGATTACGAGGCCGTCAGCCTGCAGCGGTCCGGGCCCATCGCGCGCATCACGTTGAACCGGCCCGACGCCGCCAACGCGATGAACGACACGATGACGCGAGAACTGGCGCACGCGGCGAGACGTTGCGACGACGGCGTCACCAAGGTCGTCGTACTCACCGGCGCGGGGCGGTTCTTCAGCGCCGGCGGCGACCTGCGCGCAATGGCGTCCTCCTCGACCACACGGGGCCACTACGTGAAGACCATCGCCGACGACCTGCACCGGGCCATCTCCACGTTCGCGCGCATGGACGCGGTTGTGATCACCGCCGTCAACGGCGTAGCGGCAGGAGCGGGCTTCAGTCTGGCGGTCACCGGTGACCTGGTCCTCGCCGCCGACACCGCGTCGTTCACGATGGCCTACACCGCCGCGGGTTTGAGTCCAGACGGCAGCTCCTCGTTCTATCTGCCCCGACTCATCGGGATGCGCAGGACTCAGGAACTGATGTTGACCAACCGCAAGCTCTGCGCCGCCGAAGCGTTGGAGTGGGGCCTGGTGACCGAGGTGGTCAGCGCTGGCGAGCTGCCGTCACGAACGGATGCGCTGGCGGGTCGAATTGCAAGTGGTGCAAGGGGTTCGGGCTCGGCGGTCAAGAAACTGCTTCTGACGTCGTTCAAGAACGGGCTCGAGGAGCAGATGGAGCGGGAGGGGCGGCTCATCGCCGAATGCGCCGATTCGGCCGACGGCACCGAGGGCATCGACGCGTTCCTCGAGAAGCGCCGACCCGAGTTCACCTGAAAGCACCCGGCAGTCCGTGACCGGCTGCGCGCAGACATCCATCCCTTTCGCGCATTCAGACCGTCTACTGCGGCACGAACGCCCACTCGTTGTAGCGCGGATCCCAGACCGGCTTGAGCGGGAACGGCGATTCCGGAGGCGGCGGCGGCAGCGGCGCCCAGGGTGGTGCCCACGGCTGCGCCCAGGTCGGCGCCGGCTGGTACCACTCCGGCACAGGCGGCGGGGGCACGCACAACTTGGCCACCGGATCCCACGTGCGGCCGTCACAGTCGGCCCAAGCGACCGCCGGCGAGCCGAGCGTCGCCATCGTCGACAGCGCCACCACGACGATGGTGGCCATACGGCGGCGAAGAGTTCTCATCGCAGCGCTCCCAGGCAAACCGACTTCTGACGTCTTCACCCTATGCCCTGCGGATACTCGCTTCAGAGGATTTGCTGGTTTAGCTCATGAATCGCGCGGGAAGCGGGGGGGTGAGCGGCGAGCCGTGAAGAGGGTTGCAATCGACTGGCTTGTCGCGGAGGCGATCCGCAGGTGCGGCCCCGACGTTGAGCCAGCAGCATCGGCCTGGTGGATCGCCGACTATTCGATCGCGTCGGCGTAGATGTCGAGGAGCTGAAACATGGTCGCGTCGAGCCGTTCACCCAGGACGCCGATGACCCGCTTCAGCAACTCGTATCCCATTTCGTGGTCGGTCTCGCACTTGGTGCGCAGACACTTGCCGTCGAAGCCGATCGCCCGGGTGGTCTCGGCGGCACGGGCGTCGAACCGCCAGTTGTAGGGTGGTATCAACCAAGACCAGCCGAGGATCTCGCCCTCCCCGATGGTCTGGATCGTCAGGCTCCCGCGTCCGGGGACGGGAATTTCCAGCGCGACCTTGCCTGCGCGGATGAGGTAGAAGTCGTTTGCCGGCCGGCCCTGACGGTTGATCAACTCGCCGGCGTTGAAGCGGACGTTCGCCGCGCACCCGACGACCAACTCGAGATAACGCGCATCAAGCCCGCTGAAGAACGGATGCTTGGCCAGAACGCCTTCTAGCGTCCTCACTGCGAGGTCCTTTCGCCGGTGCCCAGCGCTTGAAACGGACCATAGAGGACGGGGGGCGCGTTCGTCGGTCTATGGCCCAAACTTGGTTTCCGCGCTTGGGATTTTGGCACACTCATACCGCGACCACCGTCGCCACGAGGCCGCCAGGCGAGGCAGGGGAACGAAATGAGCGACGACGACGTCGACGGTCACGAGATCGCCAAGTGGGATCCTGCCTTCACCAAGTGGGTGATGAGAACGGTCATGCCGGTGTTCCAGCGGTACTTCCGCGCCGAGGTCCGCGGTTTGGAAACCTTCCCGCCGGCCGGCGGGGTCATGCTGGTGTCGAACCATTCCGGTGGCGCGCTGACGCCGGACCCGCTCATCCTGCTGCCCGCCTTCTACCAGAATTTCGGGTACGACCGCCCGCTGTACGCGCTCGCTCACTACGGTGTCTTCATCACGCCCCTGCGTGGCTACCTGGGCCGGCTCGGAGCGATCCACGCCAGCCCGGAGAACGCCGCGCAGGCGCTGCACTCGGGGGCCGTCGTTCTCGACTTCCCCGGCGGCGACTACGACTCGTTCCGTCCGACGGTGACGGCGAACGTCATCGACTTCCAAGGCCGCACCGGCTACGTCCTGACCGCCATCGAGGCTGACGTGCCGATCGTGCCCGCCGTGTCCATCGGGGGTCAGGAGACCCAACTCTTCCTCACCCGGGGGGTGTGGTTGGCGAAACAGTTGGGGTTGCCGCGCATCCGGATGAAGATCTTTCCCCTCACCGTCGGATTTCCGTTCGGTCTGACGACGATGATGCCGGCAAACCTGCCGCTGCCGGCCAAGCTCGTCTATCAGCTGTTGGAGCCCATCCACGTCCGCGCGGAGTTCGGGGAGAACCCTGACGTCGCCGAGGTCGACGCCCACGTCCGGTCGGTGATGCAGCGCGCCCTCGATCGGCTGGGCCGCGAGCGCCGTGTACCCCTGCTGGGCTGATCAGCCGACGGCTGCGGCGACTCGAACCGCCTCGGGTGATGCGCAGGGCGGGCTCGGCTGTGCGAACATCCGCTGGAGGCATCCACTCCACCCGAAACCGTTCAGGCCGGAATCGATGTGCGCTATGCGATCCGTCAATGCCGCCAACGCCAACGGATTCGACACCAGCCCGACATGGCTGCTGGGCACTGCGACGTTTTCGGCGAGTTCTCCGTCGACGGCGCAACTGCGCCAATGCAGAATCCCGTCGGTGCGCGAGAAGATGGCCGTCGTCGGCACCGGCAGCGGTTTGCGCAGCGTTTCGAGCACTTCTTCGGCCCGGTCCGTCACTCCGAAGACCTGCACCGCACTCTTGAAAAGGCCTGTGACGCGGGTGCGTTCGCCTTCGGCACGCCACGGCGACCCCATCATCACCACATGGCGGACCTCGTCGGTGTGCTCGTGAGCCAGCCAGCGGCACAACAGCCCGCCAAAGCTCCATCCGACGAGGGTCAGTGGTTGGTCGTGACGCTCGGAGAGGCTCACGAGCCGATCGGAGAGACCGTTGAGAATCTTGTCCGTGAGTCCGAACGGACGTCCGATACGCGCTGCGTGGACGTGAAAACCCCTGTCGCGCAGATGGCTTCGGAGTCGCTTCGTCATGCCGTCGCTCGCGCCGAAGCCCGGCACCACGAGAACCGGCCTGCCTTGGCCGACATCGCGTTTCGGCAGCACCCGGGAGAAGGCGTGGTGCATGCCCACCTCGGTCGCCCACCGGCCGACCTCCGCTGCCGTAAGCCAGATGCTCGGCGTCGGATGGTGTTGTCGAGCGCCGTCCGGGCCGCCGACTTCGGTCGTTTCATACATGTTGTTTTCCTTCCACCGCTGCTCGTTTTACCCGGGCCGGCCCTGAATCATCGGTCCCGTCGCCAGCATGGTTCTGCGACACGCCTGCCGCCGCTCGCAACTCGTCGAATGACGATTGAATTCGCCGTGTCAGCCACTCCGCGTCGGGCAGATTGCTGGAACAGCCGTACACCCCGAAATTGAGCATCTTGTTGTAGCTCCAGACCGTGATGTTCACGCCCGCCGCGTATTTCACATGGCCGCAGGAGATGAAGTTCTCGATGCCCATGCCACCGATGTAGCGCTTCTCTTCCGGGCCCTTGACGTTCGACACGATGACACCGCCGGGGATCCTCTGGGCAATGAGGCGGGTGACCCTCAGCATCGGAGTCAAGAGCATCGGCGGGGCGAAGTCGAACCAGTCCTCCATCTGGACCGGCGTGGCGGCCACATCCGCCTTCACTGCCGCGTTCTGGACGTGCGCCGCGCGCAGACGTTCCAGCGGGTCGGCCAGATGTGTCGGCAGCTCGAACGGACGACTGGTGACCGCGGTGCCCCACAGCCGGGTGTCGCCCGGTTTGCGGTTCTTGGCCGCGGTCTCACCTACCACGGGGCGGTCCGTCAGCATCCCCGCTTCAGCCAGACACGTTCTGACTGCGCCGGCGACAATGGCAAACACGACGTCGTTGGCGGTCCCGGATATGGCTTTCTCGATTTCCTTGACGTCGTCCAGCAGCACCGAAATCCACGAGAAGGACCGGGGCGCCGTCACCGGACCGCGCCACGGCAACTTCGGGGCGGCCAACACGGAGGGTAATGGGGTAAGCGGCGGGTTCTTGCGGGCTTCTACGTGTGCCTGCCTGATGGCTCGCAGCCGCCGGGGCAATTCCCGTCGGTACTCGCCCCAGAGGTCGCGAACGCCGTCCCGCAGCGCATCGCGGCGGCGCAGCGCGGTGGCGGGTCGCGGAATCCTCGGCGCGGCGGTCGGCCCATGTGGTTCGGTGCTGGTCAGCATCTCGAGCAACCGCGCGAACGTGCCGCCGTCCGCCATCGCATGGTTCATCTTGAGCACCGCGACCACTTTGGTGGCCTCGAACCCCTCCAGGAACCACAGTTCCCACGGAGGCTGGCCGGGCGGAACTCGTACGCCGGCGGCTTCGCCGATCTTGCGACAAAGCTGCGTCTTGGTGCCGGGCTCCGGCAACCGGGCGTGCCTGAGGTGGTTGCGCACATCGAAAGTGGGATCGGTGGTCCACAACGGCCGGTTGAGCCACAGCGGCACCGACTTCACCCGCCACCGCATCTGCGGAAGCACGTCGACCGCTGCGGCGAGCGCCTCACTGACGCGGTCGAACCGAAACCCCCTACTCGATTCCTCGTCGAATACCGCGATCTTCAGCGTGTGCTGAGATTCGACCGCCTCATCGAGGATGAAGGTGGTGTCACTGCCCGACAGCCGGATCGGTGCGTCGGGCGGCCCATCGGATGCCATTGTCTTGTCCTCCCCGGGCCGGGGCGCCGTGCGACAAGCTCCGCCTGCGGACACGCGTGACGCGTGATGTGCCTCACAAGCTATCCGACGACGAGGCGTGATGCCATCACTTGGGTGAATGTTCAACGCCGGGGATCGGCGAGCGATAAGCTCCGTGCCACAACTGCGAGACGATGGGACTCGTCGTTATCCCATGAGGCGAGTACCGGACAAACTCGACGAAAGCTTCGCACCGACTTCGGTCTCAGCCGGCATTGTGAGGTCCGAGTGACTACCGACGATCAAGTCCCGGCCCGGCCGGGGGATTTCACCGGGGAGTGGGACCCGGACATGATGCGCCGCATGGTCGAACTCTCGCGTCCGGTCGCCAACCGCTGGTTCCGGGCACAGGTTCGTGGCCTGGATACGTTTCCGCCCGGGGGAGCGTTGATCGTGTCGAACCATTCCGGCCTTCCGTTTGCGTGGGACATGCCGGTACTTTGGGTAGCCTTCTTCGAGAAGTTCGGATACGACCGTCGGTTGTATTTCCTCGCCCACGACATCCTGTCCAGGACTCCGGCCACTGGGCTCCTGATGCGAATGGGAATGCTCCGCGCCAGCCGGAAAAATGCTGACAAGGCCCTTCGCTCGGGCGCGGCTCTCGTCGTTTTCCCCGGCGCAGCCCACGATGCGGCGCGGCCAACCTGGCAGATGAACGTCATCGATTTCGGCGGCCGGAAGGGCTATGTGACGATGGCGATCGATGCCGGCGTGCCGATTGTGCCCGCGGTGCAGATCGGCGGGCAGGAAACTCAGCTGTACCTGACGCGCGGCACCTGGCTGGCAAAGTGGCTGGGGCTGAAGCGGCTGGTGCGCCTCGAGGAAATGCCGGTTTCGTTCGGCTTCCCGTTCGGGCTGAGCGTGGGGACTGCGAATCTGCCGCTTCCTTCCAAGATCGTCACCCGGGTACTGCCGCCGATCGACGTCGCCGCCCAATTCGGAGCGAACCCCGATGTCGCCGAGGTCGACGCGCATGTTCGCCAGGTCATGCAGTCGGCGTTGGACCAATTGGCCGCTGAACGCCGCTTCCCCGTCCTCGGGTGAGCTAGATCATTTCCGCGGTCTTGCGATGCAAGCCCGCACGCGCGGCACTGACGTTGTCGTGGATCTCGTCGAGGAACAATCTGATCGCGGTGACCACCGATGCGGTGCGGGCGCCGTCGGTGAGGTCGAAACCGTGCTGGGCACCCGGCACTTCCAGGTAACCGACCGTCGACCGTGATGTCTCGCGCAGCCTGTCGGCGAAGTCCCGCGCCTGCTTTACCGGAATCACCGTGTCGTTGGCGCCGTGCACGATCAGAAACGGCGGAGCGTCCGGCCGCACCCGGGCGATTGGCGACGCGGCGCGAAACAGGGCCGGGTGTTTTGCCAGCCGCTTCTTGACGACGACGCGTTCGAGGAACTCCACGAACCGGTCTCGCTCCGGAGTCGACCGGTCTTCCCAGTCGTAACGACCGTAGATACTCACCACGGCGTCCACCGTGGTATCCGCGTCTGAGGGCAGTTCGACGTGGAAGTCCGGATCGTCGAAGGTCAGACCGGCCAGCGCCGCCAGGTGTCCCCCGGCAGAACACCCCGCGGCCGCCACGAAGTCCGGGTTGCCGCCGAACTGTGCGACGTTGCCGCGAGCCCAGGCGACCGCGGCCTTCACGTCGGTGACATGCCGCGGCCACGGGTGAGAGGGCGCTACCCGGTAGTCGATCGACAAGCAGACCCAGCCCTGCTCGGCGAAGTGCGACATCAGGGCGTGGCCCTGCAGCGTCCGCTTGCCGTGCACCCACCCGCCGCCAGGCACGAAAATCAGGACAGGTGCCGGCTGCGCCGGCAGGTCCTCGCGTCGCCAGACCTCGAGCACCTGGTCCGGCGCGCTGCCGTAGCTGACCGATGATCGGTGCAGGTAGTGCCGACGCTTCCGGGCATACCTGAGCATCGGAGGCTGCCGTTCCGGAGCCGGCCAGGTGACGCTGAGCCGCTCAGGCGACACGAGTCCGCGCAGCGCCGCCGCGCTGACCTCGTCTGCCGGCTGCAGGTCTTCCTTACGGGGCTTCGGCTCACCGGAGGGCAGTTTCTTCTGGACCGCATAGGACACGAGTTCCGGCGTCACACGACAAGCCCACAGTGCCATCGCGGTGATCGCACCGAGCGGCTCGAGACGCTTGCCCACCAGCGGCAGGGCGGCACATGACTCGGTGACCGTCAGTAACGCGTCGGCCGGACTGAAACGAGCCCAGCACTTCTTGGGCCGATTGGATGTCATCGTCCTCGTCCTCTCCAGCGTCCTCTCCGGCCGGATGTCAGCTGTGGCTCCGACTGCGAACACGCGTACCGCGTGATGTGTTTCACACGACGCTAGCGGACTGTGCGGCTTGGACCCAGGACTTACGGGAATTTTCGGTTTCAACTTTCGGACGGACAAGACACCCGCGTCTGCAAGCGGCCGGTCGACGGCGTCAGCCGGCAAACGTGCCGGGTAGCCGGTTCCCGACACGGGTACGGTTGGGTCTGTTAAGCAACGGCCGACGCATTCGGCCGCCGGCCGTTGGAGGTCCGCGATGACCGACGAGCAGCCAACGGCCTCTCGACCGGGCGACTTCACCGGAGAGTGGAACCCGGCCCTGATACGCCGGTTGATCACGCTCGGGCGTCCGCTCTACAAGCTGTGGTTCCGGTTTGAAGTACGTGGTCTGGAGAACGTCCCGGACGGCGGATCGATGATCGTGTCCAACCACTCGGGTGGTCCAAATCCGCAGGACGTGCCGATCCTCTGGCTCGACTTCTTCGAGAAGTTCGGCTACGACCGCCCGCTGTACACCCTAGGGCATGACCTCCTGTTCCAGGGACCGATCACAAGGGTCCTCATGCAGCTGGGCATGATTCGCGCCACCCGCGACAACGCGGTGAAGGCGTTGCGTTCCGGCGTGGTCATCGTTTTCCCCGGCGGCGACAACGACGCGCTGCGGCCGACCTGGCAGCAGAGCAAGATCGACTTCAGTGGCCGCACCGGCTATGTCACTACGGCGATCGAGTCGGGCGTGCCGATTGTGCCCACTGTGTCGATCGGCGGGCAGGAGACCCAGCTGTTCCTGACCGGCGGCACCCGGCTGGCCGAATGGATTGGGCTGAAACGGGTGACGCGCTCGGCACGGGTTGTTCTCTCGATCGGCATTCCGTTCGGGCTCAGCGTGGGAGCAATCAACCTGCCGTTGCCGTCCAAGATTGTGACCCAGGTGCTGAAGCCGGTCGACATCACCGCCGAGTTCGGCGAGAACCCCGACATCGTCGAGGTCGATGCGCACGTTCGCAAGGTGATGCAGTCGGCGTTGGACGAATTGGCTGCCCAGCGCCGTTTCCCGATCATAGGGTGACCGGTGTGACGTCCGCGAAACGTTCCGCCCGCCGGTTGGTTTCTCAAACTCGCGACGCCGTCCGGACGCTGACGAAGGCGCGGGTGCTGGCAGGTCTGCGTCCCGACAAGTATGCACGGATGGGTGCCGCCTTCCGGCGCGAAGGGATCACGAACACTGTCGGCATTGCCGTGTCGGCGCAGCGCTGCCCGAATCGTCCCGCACTGATCGACGACCTTGGAGTGCTCACCTACCGCGAACTCGATATGCGGGCAAATGCTTTCGCGGCGGCACTGCAGCAGCTGCCCGGCGGCATCCCGCAGATGGTGGGCATCATGTGCCGTAATCATCGCTGGTTCGTCGACGCGCTTGCCGCCAGCGAGCGGATCGGCGCGCACGTCTTGCTGCTCAACACCTCGTTCGCGGGTCCCGCCCTTGCCGAGGTGGTCCGGCGGGAACGTCCCGATGTCATCGTCTACGACCAGGAGTTCAGCGCCAGTGTGAATCGCGCGGTGAGCGGACAGCCCGGCGTCACGCGCATCACGGCATGGACCGATGTGCCACCGGATTCGGTGAACACCGTCGAGACGCTGATCGCGCGGCACGCTGGGCAGCGGCCGGTCCACGCCCCCCGCAAACCGGAGGTGATCCTGCTGACCTCGGGCACCACTGGCACCCCCAAGGGGGCCCGGCGCGCGCCCGGCGGTGGCGGATCCGAAGGCGCGGCCATCTTGGGGCGGCTCCCGTGGCGTGCGGAGGAGACCACGGTCGTGGCGCCGCCACTGTTTCATGCCTGGGGCTTCGGACAGCTCATCCTCGGCACGATGTTGTCCTGCACGTTGGTGGTGCAGCGCACGTTCGATGCGGCGGCCACCATGGAACTCGTCGACCGCTACCACGCCACTGGTCTGAGCGTGGTGCCGGTGATGCTGGACCGGATCATGGAATTGCCCGACGAGGTCCGGAACCGCTACAGCGGGCGATCGCTACGGTTCGTCAGCGCCGCGGGCTCGCGAATGCGACCCGACGTCGCCATCAAGTTCATGGATCAGTTCGGCGATGTCATCTACAACAACTACAACGCCACCGAGGTGGGCGTCATCGCGCTGGCCGGGCCCAAGGATCTGCGAGCGGCCCCCGATACGGCCGGAAAGCCTATGCCGGGTACGGAGATTCGCATTTTGGACGACAGCCGCTGCGCGGTTCCGCGCGGCGAGATAGGGCAGATCTTCGCGCGCACCACGACGCATTTCGAGGCCTATACGTCCGGGCAGACCATGGATGTCCACGAGGGCTTCATGGCCACCGGTGACATCGGGTACCTCGACGAGGCTGGTCGATTGTTCGTGGTGGGCCGTGGCGACGAGATGATCGTGTCGGGCGGGGAGAACGTGTACCCCATCGAGGTCGAACGTACGCTGGCCGGCCATCCTGCCGTTGCGGAGGTGTCGGCAATCGGCGTCGACGACGAGCAGTTCGGACAGCGGCTGGCGGCTTTCGTGGTCTTGCATGCGGGCGGGTCCGCCACACCTGACGAACTCAAGCAGCATGTGCGGGACAACCTCGCCACCTACAAGGTTCCCCGCGAGATCGTGATCCTCGACGAGTTGCCGAGAAACGCAGTCGGCAAGATTCTGCGCAGGGAACTCAGGGCGCATCTCGTCGGCTCGGGGCCGGCGGAACTGACCGGCGCTTGAGCCGACCACAATCCTCGGGGACAACTCGCCAGGGACGCCTATGCTCGACTGGGGGCAGAATGAACAGCGACCCGCTTACTACACAACGCGACGTGGGCCCTGCCGTCGTCACGGAGTTGACTGCGGCCGGATTTGCTGATCCCGGGGAGATAGGCCGGGGCGGCTTCGGCATCGTATTTCGCTGCACCCAAGTGAAACTGGATCGTGTCGTCGCCGTCAAGGTGCTCACCGCCCGGCTGCTCGAGGACCGCGAGCGGTTCTTGCGCGAGCAACGCGCGATGGCACGACTGACCGGGCATCCGAACATCGTCGGCGTGCTGCAGGTTGGCGAAACCGCCAGCGGCTACCCGTATTTGGTGATGCAGCACCACGGCCAGGGCTCGCTGCAGGCGCGGATAAAGCGACTGGGTCCGCTGCCGATCGGCGAGGTGCTGCGGATCGGGGTGAAGATGGCAGGCGCGCTGGAGTCGGCGCACCGGCTGGGAATTCTCCACCGCGACGTCAAGCCGGCGAACATCCTGCTCACCGACTACGGCGAGCCGGCCTTGACCGATTTCGGAATCGCCCACATCGCAGGCGGATTCGAGACTGCTGCCGGGACCTTCACGGGCTCGCCGGCGTTCACCGCACCGGAGATCTTGTCGGGCGCCCCGCCCGCCCAGGCCTCCGATGTGTATGGGCTGGGCGCCACCCTTTTCGCCGCGCTCACGGGGCACGCAGCTTTCGAACGCCATAGCAATGAGGATGTGGTGGCGCAGTTTCTGCGAATCGCCTCCGAGCCGGTGCCGGATCTGCGTGACGGCGGCATCCCGGACGACATGTCGGGTGTCATAAGCAAGGCGATGTCGCGTGTGCCCGCGGACCGACCGTCGGTGATCGCCCTGGGCGAAGCGCTTCAGCGGGTGCAGGCCGATCACGGATTCTCCGTCGACGAGATGGCGTTGCGTGATGGCGGGCAGCTCGCTGGGCCGAGCCGGCCACCCCTCGTGCACCGCCCTCACGGCACTCTTCCCTCAGAGCTGACGAGTTTCGTCGGGCGGGACGTCGAACTGGGCGAGGTGCGAACAGCGTTGGCGACGTCGCGGTTGGTGACGCTGACCGGCGTCGGCGGAGTCGGCAAGACGCGGCTGGCGCGGCGGGCTGCGGCCGAGGCTCAGCAAGACTTCCCCGACGGTGTGCGGCTGGTCGAGTTGGCTGAATTGCGGGACGGCTCGGTGCTGGTCGACGTGGTGGCCGGGGCCTTGGGATTGCGCGACGAGTCGGCGCGACCACTGCATGAAGTCCTCGTCGACTTCGTCGGTGACCGCCGGCTACTGCTGTTGCTCGACAATTGCGAGCAGCTGATCGACGACGTCGCGAATCTCGTCGAAGAACTGCTGAGGGGGTGCCCGCACCTGCGGATTCTTGCCACCAGCCGCGAACGTCTGGGCGTATTCAGCGAATCCGTTGTGCGCGTGGCACCGTTGGCGTGCCCCGATGGCGACGACGCTCGGTCGCTGAAGACGCTGGCCCAGTATGACGCGGTGGCACTGTTCGCCGAGCGGGCTGCCGCCGCGGTGCCGGGCTTTGCGCTTTCCGACAAGAACAGCGCCACGGTTTCACGCATCGTTTCGCGGCTCGAGGGGGTACCACTGGCAATCGAGCTCGCCGCGGCACGGCTTCATGCCATGTCTCTCGAACAACTGCTGCGACGGCTGGCTGACCGGTACAAGCTGCTGACGCGAGGCAGCCGGGGAGCACCTAAACGGCAGCAGACGTTGAGATGGAGTGTGGGCTGGAGCTACGACTTGTGCACCCTGGCCGAGCAACGCTTGTGGGCTCGGCTGTCGGTGTTTGCCGGCATCTTCGAACTCGATGCGGCACAACACGTTTGCGGTCACGATTGGGCCGATGACGAGTTCTTGGACCTGGTGACATCGCTGACGGACAAGTCGATTCTCATTCGGACCGAATACGACGACGCGGTCCAGTTCCGACTGCTCGAGACCCTGCGAGAATACGGAAGGCAGCAAATCGAAGAGACAGCCGACTACCGCGAGCTTCGATGGCGGCATGCCGACTGGTATCGCAAGGTGGCGCGGGATGCCTTCGACAACTGGTTCAGTCCGGGCCAGCTGGACTGGCTGGCCCGCATCCAGCGCGAGATGCCCAACATCCGGGCCGCCCTCGACTTCAGCCTGTCCGAAGACGGCGACGCGGCCCTGGCGAT
This sequence comes from Mycobacterium sp., assembly GCA_049280695.1. Lineage (GTDB taxonomy): Bacteria > Actinomycetota > Actinomycetes > Mycobacteriales > Mycobacteriaceae > Mycobacterium. The sequence goes on along the minus strand of JBAPQQ010000349.1, from coordinate 2,805 downwards.
TGCCGCGGCGCTGCAGCCGTTTTGGATGTGCAGCGGAATGCTGCGCGAATCACGTCGCTGGACGGACCGCGCACTGGCGCGTGCACCGCAGGAACCGACGCGCGATCGGGTTCAGGCGCTCTTCAGCGCAGCGCTGATCACGCCGCTACACGGTGACGTGTCGACGGGCGCGACTCGGGCAGCAGAGGCGCGAGCTCTCGTCGAGAAAACGGACGATCCCCTCGCGCGCGGGGGAGTGGCGATGGCCGACGGCATCACTGCGCTGATCGCCGGTGATCTCGACCGCGCCGTCGGGCAGTTCGAGGATGCGCTGCGCGCCAGCGATGACGACAACATCCAAGTCATTGCGATGCTCCTGTTGGGATGGGCGCTGGACTTCGCCGGCGAGACCGGTCGCGCACTCGACTACCAGGAGAAGGCGCTCGCGCTCGCGACCTCCCGGGGCGAGACGGTGTATCGCTCGTATGCGTTGTGGGAGTTGGGAATTTGCAGTTTTCAGCAGGGTCGGTCCGACCAGGCGGCGGAGAGGCTGCGAGAGGGCCTCCGCCTTGCCCGACTGATCATCGACCAGCGAAACGCCGCAGGCTGCATGGAAGGCCTTGCCTGGATCGCCGCGCAACGAGACCAACCGAGGTGTGCCGCGGTAATGATGGCAGCCGCCGACGCGCTCGCCCACGCCGTCGGAAGTCGTGTGCTTCCGCTCCCTCGGCTGCAGGTACTCCGTGCCGAATGCGAGCGTCGCTCACGAGAGGCACTCGGAGACGACGAATTCGACGCCGCGCGCCGCGAAGGCGCTGCGATGACCTTGGACGAGGCGGTGGCCTACTCCCTGGGCGACTGCGCATAGCCGGCGACGCCACGAGAACTCGGCGACTTCGCCGAGCACGAAACATTCTCGAAACACTCCTGCCGCGTGCCTGAAACGCGGCGCCGACATCCTCGTCGGGACCGTCAAAAGTCGCGCCGTCAAAGGAGCCGACGTGCAATCGATCGATCCCGCCGCCACCGCCTGGCTTCTGGCCAGCACGGCGCTCGTACTGCTCATGACACCCGGCCTGGCGATCTTCTACGGCGGCATGGTTCGCAGCACCGGGGTGCTCAACATCATCATGATGAGCTTCATCGCGATCCCGCTGGTCACCGTGGCGTGGCTGCTCGTCGGCTACACCCTGGCGTTCTCCGGGAGCGGCGCGTTCGGTCTGGTCGGCGACTTCGCTCATCTCACGATGTCGGGCATCGCACCCGACACCCCACACGGCGCGGTCCCCGAACTGCTGTTCGCCACGTTTCAGCTCAGCTTCGCGATCATCACGGCCGCGCTGGTGAGCGGGGCAATCGCAGACCGCGCCAAGTTCGCGGCCTGGATGGTGTTCGTCCCGGTGTGGGCCGTCGCGGTGTACGCGGTGGTGGCCCACTGGGTGTGGGCCCCGGGCGGCTGGCTGTTCAAGCTGGGCGTGCTCGACTATGCGGGCGGGCTCGTCGTCGAGATCGTCTCCGGAGCGTCGGCCCTGGCTCTCGCGCTGGTGCTCGGGCCCCGCATCGGATTCAAGAAGGATGCGATGCGTCCGCACAATCTGCCGTTCGTGCTCCTCGGCGTCGGCTTGCTGTGGTTCGGGTGGTTCGGGTTCAACGCGGGTTCTGCGCTGGCCGCCAACGGGACCGCCGCGGCGATCTTCTTGAACACGCTCGTCGCCGGATGTCTGGGCATGCTGGGCTGGCTCTCGGTCGAGCAGATCCGCGACGGCAGGCCCACCACCTTCGGTGCGGCGTCGGGCGTGGTCGCCGGATTGGTCGCGATCACGCCTTCGTGCGGAACGGTGAACACGTTCGGCGCCGCGATCGTCGGCGTGGCGGCCGGGATCGTCTGCTCGTTTGCGATCGGGCTGAAGTTCCGGTTCGGCTACGACGACTCGTTGGACGTGGTGGGTGTGCACTTCGTCGGCGGGGTCGTCGGTGTGCTGTTGATCGGCTTGCTCGCGACCCAGGTGATGACCGGCGGCCCACAGGGCCTCTTCTATGCGGGTGGATTCGCGCAACTGGGCAAGCAAGCGCTTGCGGCAGTGGTGGTCGGGATCTACGCGTTCTCGGTGTCGTTCCTGCTGGCGAAGTTGATCGACCGCGTCATGGGCTTCCGGGTCAGCGCCGAGGACGAGACCACCGGCGTCGACTTCACGCAGCATGCGGAGACCGCGTACGCCGAAGGAGTGCACGGGCATCAGCCGTCGCGTCGCCCCGGGTCTTTCGGTGAGTTCGGCGGCGTGCGGCCGCAACCCGAAGTGGCAGAAGGAGGTCTCGGCGACTAGCCGGCCCGCAGAAACCTCTTGTGGGACCACAACTTACGCGTCGGCATCCGCGGTATGACTGCGAGGTGGCGTCTTGGCTCCGAGCATCGAGCCGGCGACGGATGGTGCGCTCCGACGCCGGTTGTCGCGATGAAGTCGTCGAGCAGGCCGACGACGGTGTCGGGGCACTCCACCTGGGGATGGTGTAGGACGCCGGGGAGCACATGCAGGCGGCTGCCTGGCAGGGCGCTGTGTGCCGCGTATGCGTGAGCAACCGGGATGCAGCGGTCCTGGTCACCGAAGACGATCATTGTCGGGAGATCCATGTGCAGCCGGTTGAGGGCGCAGACGGCCTGGCCGCGGTGGTCGACGACGGACCGCAGCGTACGCAAGAAGGCCTGGCGGTTATCCCGGTTGGACAGCGCAGCATGTGCTCTGAATGTCTCGCTGTAGCGGGTGACCTGGCCGGCGGACGATTTGCGCGCGCGTAGCGCGCTGGCGGCCTTGACGGCCGGCCGTGAGG
>JBAPQQ010000348.1:0-6665 GCA_049280695.1 Mycobacterium sp. | reverse complement strand
CAGCCGACCTGGGGGTCGCGTCGCTGCGCGATGTGCGGTCGACTCCCGTCGACAGGTACGTGCGCCACGTGGTCACCGAGAATCGGCGCGTGCTCGACTTCGTTGCGGCGCTGGAGGATTCCGACTTCGAACGGGCCGGCGTTCTTCTGAGCGCGTCCCACGCGTCCATGCGCGACGACTTCGGCATCACCACCAAGCGCATCGACCTGATCGCGGACACGGCTGTGGCAGCCGGTGCGCTCGGCGCGCGCATGACAGGCGGCGGCTTCGGCGGCTGCGTGATCGCGCTGGCTCCGTCGGGCAGGGTCGACGACGTGCGACGCGCGGTGCGGGCCGTCGGTCCTCCGGTGCCGACGATCACGCAGGCCTATGCGGCAGCGGGAGCGACGCAGATCGGCTGACTGCTCAGGGCTCGCTGCGCGCTTCCTTCACCTTGTGCGGAAGTTGCAGCAACCGGAGCACGGTGACCAGCGCGAGCCCGCCCACGAGGTTGCCCACGATTGCCAGCCCGAGCATGCCGCCCCAGTCCGCATAGCCGAACTTCGCGCCCGCCACGAGTGCGGAGAAACACACCAGCGAGCCCACGATCGCATGGTTGACGTGCCCGACTGTGAGCAGCGTGCCGACGATCACCGCCGGCACCAACTTGACCCCATCCGAGGACGTGGCCTGTTGCATGTAGGTCATCAATGTGATCAGCCCTCCGCCGACGACCGCCAAAGCGAAAGCGTGCCAATTGATTCCGAGATGGATGTAGGCATCGGCGACCTCGTTGGCGGTTCCGCGCAGTCCGGGAAAGGCGGCGATCAACAGGGCCATGGCGAGCCAACCTCCCCCGAGATTGGTCAGCAGCGTGGTGGTCCACAACCGGCCCAGTGCCCGCAGAGTCCCTTCCTTCGCCACCACCGCGGCGACGGGAACCAGAAAGTTCTCGGTGAAAAGCTCGCTTCGGGCGAGCGTGAGCGCGACGAAACCCGACGAGAACGCCAGTCCGGCCGCGATCAGATTGTGCGTCTGCTGCGCCACCAGCAACAGCGCGAGCACACCCACCGCGACGTCGAAGCCCCCGAGGAAGCCGGTGACGATCAGCTGTATCCACGAACGCCCCAGGCGTTGACAGCCCTCGTCGACTGTGCGGTCGAAGGTGTCTTCTTCCTCGCGAGGAGCCACATGGGGGTGCACGTTGTCGGCGTCGTCGACGGACGGACGCTTGGAGGTCATCGCCTCACAGTAGCCACCCGACTACTCTGATTCCGATGGTTCAGGTCACGAACTCCAGCCGGTCCGTCGACGGACGAACGGCCTTCATCACCGGCGCCGCAAGTGGAATCGGCCGCGCCGCCGCACATGTCTTCGCCGCAGAGGGGGTGAGCGTGGCGCTGGCCGACATCCGAACGGACGCAGTGGAACAGGTCGCCGCGACCGTACGTGAATCCGGCGGACGCGCGCGAGCGTGGGCGCTCGACGTCGCCGATCCCGTCGCGGTGGCCGACGCCGTCACGCGGTCTGCGGACGCGCTCGGCGGGCTCGACTTCGTGATCAACAACGCCGGCATGGTGCGCCCCACGAGTCTCGACGACGAAAACTACGACGAGTCTTGGCGTCAGCAGCTCGACGTCATGCTGACCGCACACCAGCGGATCGTTCGCGCCGCGCTGCCGTATCTGCGTCGGTCGTCATGCCCGCGCATCGTCAACGTCGCGTCCACCGAGGCGATGGGTGCCACCCGGGGCAACGGCATCTACGCGGTTGCCAAGCACGGGGTGGTGGGCTTGACGCGTGCGCTCGCGGTAGACCTCGGGCGCGAAGGCATTACCGTCAACTGCGTCTGCCCCGGCCCCATCCGGACGGGAATCACCGACCCCATTCCCGAGGAACACAAGACGGTCTTCGCGAAGCGCCGAACCGCGCTGGGCCGCTACGGCGAGCCCGCCGAAGTCGCCCACATGATGCTGAGCCTGTGTCTGCCGGCGGCCTCGTACGTGACCGGCTCGGTGCTGGTGGTCGACGGGGGACTGACGGCGCGAAACGCCTGAACGCACGCGCGGGCCTAGCTTGCCGGGCGGAACTCCGCCGATATCGTCGTGCGGATTTCGTCCAGCACGTTGGCGCGGGCGCGCAACTTGCTTTCCTTGTGCGCCCGCCCGTCAAGGCTCGTGAACCCCTTCGCGACGTCGTGTGCGCGGGGCCGCACCAAATCGGCCTCGACCAGTTCGTCGAGATACCCTGCGGCGACGGCGCTTTCACCCATGAACTCCGTCGACAGGCCGACCGCGCGCTGGAACGCCGCCGGGGTCAGCCGGTGCCGCAGGATCGCCAGCGCCGGCCCGGGCATCGTCAGCCCGATCGACACCTCGTTGGCCTGGATGCGGTGCGACGGCGCTCCGATCAGGTGATCGCCGCACAGCATCAGAAACGAGCCCATCGCGATCGAGTGGCCGGTGCAGGCCATCACCACCGGCTTGGGGAAGGCGAGGAGCCGCGCGGCGAGCTCGAATCCGCCGGCGAGCATCTCGATGGCCTCCTCACCGCCGCCGGTCAACACCTTCAGGTCGAAGCCCCCGCTGAAGACTCTGTTGTTGCCGCCGATGACCACGGCGCCAACCCCTTCGAGCTCGGCATGGTCGAGCGCCTCGTTGATCTCGAGCTGCATGTCCGGCGACAGTGCGTTGACCTTGCCGTCGTCCATCGTGATCGTCGCGACCTCGTCGTCGACGGTGAAGCGGACTCTGTCTGCCATGTCAGGCTCCCATCAACATTCGCCACTGCTCCAGGCTGGTCGGGCGGAACACGTAGTTGGTGCGGCGGACCTCCGACAGCTGCGCGCTGGGCTCCTGGGAGTACCAGTGCCCGGGGAACACCGTCGGGTCGCCGGGCAGCTGCGCGAGCTGGTGCAGGCTGCGGTACATGGCGTCGACGTCGCCGCCGGGGAAGTCGGTGCGGCCGCAACCGTCCAGAAACAGGGTGTCGCCGGCGACCAGGCGACCGTCGAGCAGGAAGCACTGGCTGCCCGGGGTGTGGCCGGGAGTGTGCAGCAACTCGATCTCGACGTCGCCGATGGCCACCTTGTCGCCGTGCTCGTGCTTGGTGAGGTCGTTGAGAGGGATGCCGGTCACGCGGGATACCCAGAGCGCCTCGTGGGTGTTGACGTGGACGGGCACTTCGGCGTGCTCGAGCAGTTCGGCGAGGCCCTTGAGCGCAAAGCCCATCATAGTGCCGCCGACGTGGTCGGGGTGGTGGTGGGTGACGAGTACGCCGGACAGGCGCATGCCGTCTCGCTCCAGCGCGTCGACCAGATCTTGGGCGGCATAGGCCGGGTCGACGACCACGGCGTCCCTCGTCTCGCGGTCGCCGATCAGGTAGGCGAAGTTGCGCATCTGCTGCGCCATGACGTCGTTCTGCGCGAAGTCGCGGCCGGAGAGCAATTGGCGGAAGTACAGGCGGTCGTCGGTGGCCATGGGTCCAGAGTATGGAGGGTTTTCCGCGGGCCGGACGCTGGGCCTGCTGTGACGGTTGGTGAAAAGGAGGCCAACGGCCGTCAGCTCTCGCTGTGTAGCCGCACCATCCGCGTGGTGCTGCTCTCGTCGAGGTCGACGACCTCGGTGCGCGCCCTCAAGAAATCGCTGAAAGAGCGGAAGCCCAAAGACTTTTCGCTGAACGACGGATCCATGCGCTTCATCTGCGCCTTGACCGCCGAGTTGTGCAGCCATTCCGTGTCGTCCTGCTGCAAGCCGATCCGCAACGCCCGCTCCAGAAGATTGGTCGCAGCCTTCTGGGCGTCCTCCGGGCGGCGCGACGGCTTCTTCTCGGTCTCCTTGGGCTGGCTGGGTATGCCCGGCAGCGCGTCGTAGGTGACGAACTCGTCGCACGCGGCGGCCAGCGATCCGCTGCTGGCTCCGGCAACACCGATGCCGACGACGTACCGACCGAGTCGCTTGCAGCGCTGAGCGAGCGCGATGTAGTCGGAATCGCCGCCGACGATCACCACGTGCGTCAGATCCGGAAGCCGGAACATGTCCTCCACCGCGTCGACCGCGAGCCGGATATCCGCCCCGTTCTTGCCGTAGGCCGCGGCCGGGAACAGCTGCACCAGGTCGACCGCCCGCGCTACCAGCTGGCCGCTGTAGCCGGCATTGAGTTCCGCCGACCAGTCCGCGTAGGCGCGGGTGAGCACGAGCGTCCCGAACGACGACGCGAAGTCGATGATCGCGCCGACGTCAACCGTCGCCCGCGCGAGTTTGTCCGCCCCGAGCCCCTTGGCCTTGTCTTTCTGGAACGAGTTGCGACCGTGCACCTGGTCGTACCGTGAGATCACGATGTTGTCGAAGTCGATGTACACGGCAACCCGGGTCGCGCCGCCTTCCGTCATGGCACCCAATCTATTGCCGACGACGCGGTCCAGGGCACCTATCGGTGGGCCGCTTCGCCATCGCTAACCTCGTGTTTGGCGGGCCAGCCGGCCACGCTGTACCCTCTACAAGGCCTAATAGCGGGTCAGGCCCCCTTAGCTCAGTCGGCAGAGCGTTTCCATGGTAAGGAAAAGGTCAACGGTTCGATTCCGTTAGGGGGCTCGATGGACGCGCCGGGCTGACTGGCGGTGCCTCATCACAAGGCGATGTAGCTCAGTCGGTTAGAGCGAACGACTCATAATCGTTAGGTCGCCGGTTCGAGTCCGGCCATCGCTACAAGACAACAAGCACGAAGAAGGGCAACTGAAGTGGCCTCCAGTACGGACATTCGGCCGAAAATCACCTTGGCGTGTGAGGTGTGCAAACACCGCAACTACATCACCAAGAAGAACCGCCGCAACGACCCCGACCGACTCGAACTGAAAAAGTTCTGCCCGAATTGCGGCAAGCACCAGGCACACAAAGAGACTCGCTGAGGTAGGACCAGCCGTGTCTTTGTCCGACAAGATCGTCGGGATGCATTACCGGTACCCCGACTACTACGAAGTCGGCCGGGAGAAGATCCGCGAGTACGCCTTCGCCGTCAAGAACGATCATGACGCGTATTTCGAGGACGATGCCGCCGCCGAACTCGGCTACGACGGTCTTGTGGCGCCGCTGACGTTCATCTCGGTGTTCGGGTATCAGGCGCAGTCCGCGTTTTTTCAGAGTGCCGGCGTAACGGTCACCGACGCCCAGATCGTGCAGGTGGACCAGGTGCTGAAATGGCTGAAGCCGATCACGGTCGGCGACCGGCTGTATTGCGACGTCTACGTCGACTCGGTTCGGCAGTCGTTCGGCACGGACACCGTCGTCACCAAGAACATCGTCACCAACGACAAGGGCGAATTGGTCATGGAGACCTATACGACGCTCGTCGGCCGTAGTGACGGAGAAGGAGAAGAGGGCTTCAGCAATGCCATTGCGTGAATTCGATTCGGTCAAAGTCGGCGATCAGCTCCCGGAAAAGGTGATCACGCTGACCCGGCAGGATCTGGTGAACTACGCCGGCGTCTCGGGCGACCTGAACCCGATCCACTGGGACGACGACATCGCCAAGCAGGTTGGGCTGGACACCGCGATCGCCCACGGCATGCTGACCATGGGTCTCGGCGGTGGCTACGTGACGTCCTGGGTCGGCGACCCCGGCGCGGTCACGGAGTACAACGTCCGGTTCACCGCCGTCGTGCCGGTGCCCAATGACGGCAAGGGCGCCGACATCGTGTTCAGCGGTCGGGTGAAGTCTGCCGATCCGGAGTCCAAGACAGTGACGATCGCATTGTCGGCCACCACCGGCGGCAAGAAGATCTTCGGCCGCGCTGTGGCCACCGCGAAGCTGGCGTAGATGCCTCTCAAGACCGACGTCCGCGGGATGGTCTGGAAGTATCCCGACTACTTCGAAGTCAGCCGCGAACAGATCCGCCAGTACGCCGCTGCGGTCAAGGCTTTCGACCCCGCGTCTCATGACGATGAAGCCGCAGCCGCACTCGGTTACGACAGCCTCGTCGCCCCGCTGACGTTCTCGGCGATCTTCGCGGTGATGATCCAGCGGCACTTCTTCCAGCACGTCGATGTGGGCATGGAGACCATGCAGATCGTCCAGGTGGACCAGAGGTTCCTCTTCCACAGGCCGATCCGGGCCGGTGACAAGCTGTTCGGGACGATGTACGTCCAGTCGGTGGACGAGCGGTTCGGCGCCGACATCGTCGTCACCCGAAACATCCTCGAAGACGAAAACGACGAACTCATCATGGAGTCCTTCACCACGATGATGGGCCACGAGGGCGACAACTCGATCTCGGTGAAATGGGATCCGGAGACCGGCCAGGTCGTCAGGGCGGCCGCCGGCGCGTAGCCGCGTTGTCGGATTAGTAACTCGCTTGTGCGCCGATGTACACTCGGACCTCGGGGTTTCCCCACTTCAGCGCGCTGTCCGTCGGTGAGAAATCGACCGCACGGGGAGCGCGCGAATTGTGTGGGCCCCGGCGCGAACAGGTTGGCCTGCCAACCTCGAGGGGCGTAGCTCAACTGGCAGAGCAGCGGTCTCCAAAACCGCAGGTTGCAGGTTCAAGTCCTGTCGCCCCTGCTGAACTGAATATGGATCGATCGTGGACACTGGAAGGTGGACACACTCAATTCGAGCGGAAGGGCACGCGGTGAGCGACGAGCGCGAGGCTGCCGGCGCCGCAGACGCCGGCGACGGCGACGGCGACGGCG
>JBAPQQ010000347.1:0-5532 GCA_049280695.1 Mycobacterium sp. | reverse complement strand
GAGCACCGGGGCGTGATCGCTGGGCGCCTTGCCTTTACGTTCCTCGCGGACGATCTCGGCGTGCGTCACGCGTTCGGCCAGCGACGGCGAGCCGAGGATGAAGTCGATCCGCATACCCTGGCGCTTGGGGAAGCGCAGCTGTGTGTAGTCCCAGTACGTGTAGACGCCGGGCCCGGGTGCGAAAGGCCTGACGAAGTCGGCGAATTGAGCCTCGACGATCTCCCGGAACGCCCGCCGCTCCGGCTCGGTCACATGCGTGCTGTTCTTGAAGAACTCGACGCTCCACACGTCCTCGTCGGTGGGCGCGATGTTCCAGTCCCCGGCGAGTGCGATCTGGGCCCTCGGGTCGTCGGCCAGCCAATTTCGGGCCGTATCACGCAGCGCCGCAAGCCATTTCAGCTTGTAGTAGTAGTGCGGCGAAGCCGGGACCCGACCGTTGGGTATGTACAGGCTCCACACCCGCACACCCGCACACGTGGCGCCCAGGGCCCGCGCCTCCGCAGCCGCCTCAATGTCGGGCTTGTCGCTCCACGACGGCTGGCCTTCGAAGCCCACCTGCACGTCGTCGATGCCCACCCGCGACGCGATCGCGACTCCGTTCCACTGGTTGAAACCGCAATGCACGACGTCGTATCCGATGGCCGCGAACGGCATCGTCGGGAACTGGTCGTCGTTGCATTTTGTCTCCTGCATGGCCAGCACGTCCACATCGGCGCGCTCCAACCAGTCCGTGACGCGGTCGACGCGGGCGCGGATCGAGTTGACGTTCCAGGTCGCCAGTCGCATCTCAGTGACCGAACGGATCGGGCACCTCGCCCGGCGTCCACGACAGCCCCGGGACCCCCCAGCCGCGCGACTTCACCATGCGTTTAGCGCTTCTCGCGTGCCGGCCGAGAAGCCGGTCGAGATAGAGCAGACCGTCGAGGTGGCCGGTCTCGTGCTGCAGCATCCGGGCGAACAGATCCTCGCCATCCAACGTGACCGGTGATCCGTCGGCGTCCAACCCGGTGACGCGCGCCCACTTCGCCCGGCCCGTCGGGAACGACTCGCCCGGCACCGACAGGCAACCCTCGTCGTCGTTCTCGGGGTCGGGCATCGTCTCGGGCACCGCAGAAGTCTCGAGTGCCGGGTTGACCACGACGCCCTTTTGACGGACCGTCTTGCCGCGGGCTTCGGCGCAGTCGAAGACGAACACCCGCAACGGAACGCCAACCTGGTTGGCCGCCAAGCCGACTCCGTTTGCGGCCGCCATCGTCTCGTACATGTCCGCGATCAGCTTGCGCACGTCGTCGGGGATCGAACCGTCCGGCCCGACCTCAACGGGTTTGGTCGGGTTGTGCAGGACGGGATCTCCGACGATCCGGATGGGAAGGACGGCCACGGTTGGTCAGCTTAGTCAGCCGACTCGCGGGCTCGGCTGACGTGGCATACCGGCGAACCGTGATTGAATGTTCGCCGGAACCAGTGGATGTCATCCGGTTCGGGCGATGAGCCGCTTACGCGATGAGCAGACGACCGTGAAGGGGTGCTAGGAGCGATATGGACGGCGCCATGGCGCGGGCGAAGCGGTCGGGGGAGGACGCTGAACCCGCCGACGGGCTGACACGTCGGGAACACGACATCCTTGGGTTCGAGCGGCAGTGGTGGAAGTTCGCCGGCTCGAAGGAAGAAGCCATTCGGGAGCTGTTCGCGATGTCGGCCACCCGGTACTACCAGGTGCTCAACGCATTGGTGGACCGCCCCGAGGCGCTGGCGGCCGACCCGATGCTGGTGAAGCGGCTGCGCCGGTTGCGGGCCAGCCGGCAGAAGGCCAGAGCCGCCCGCCGGCTCGGGTTCGAACTCACCTGAGCCGCCGGGACGATCCGGTGCCCTCGTACAGTGGGCCACGATGAATCAGCGCGTACCCCAATCCGGCGGCCTGCCGCTGCGGGCCATGGTGATGGTGCTGCTGTTCCTGGCGGTGGTGTTCCTGCTGCTGGGCATCAACGCGGCGCTTTCCGACGGCGGCTCGGACAACCAGGCGACCCCGGTGGCCACCACCACGACCACCACCACGACGTCGTCGGCCCCGGCGAAGGCAGCGGTGCACGTCTACAACACCTCCCAGGTCGAAGGCGCCGCCGCGCGCACCGGCGACCAGCTCACGCAAGCCGGCTGGGATGTCACGGTCGAGCCGGAGGGCCTGCAGCTGCCCGACCTGACGGTGACGACGGTGTTCTTCACCGACGCGCCCGGAGAGCAGGAATCCGCCGAGGAAGTGGCCAATCTGCTCGGCGGCGCGCCGGTGGAGCCGCGGCGGCCAGAACTCGCGGAACTGCCGCCCGGCGTGATCGTGGCGGTCACGGGATAGGCTCACTGCCATGTTCAAGCCCGCCACCGCTGTTGCCGCCCTGTTGGCCGTTCCCGCCTTGGCGCTGAGCGCCTGCAGTCCGAACCAGAACCCGAGCACCACCCCTGGGACCACCCCGTCGGTGTGGACCGGGTCGTCGTCACCGTCGGGGTCGCCGACCGAGGGCTCCGACGGCCAGGGCAAGAAGCTCACCGCGCAGCTGTCGACCGCCGACGGAAAGCCGGTGGCCACCGCCACGATCGACTTCGCCGGCGGCTTCGCCACGATCACCGTCGAGACGATCGGGGACGGGATCCTGACGCCGGGCTTCCACGGCATGCACATCCACTCGGTGGGCAAGTGCCAGGCCAACTCCGTCGCCCCCACCGGCGGTCCGCCCGGGGACTTCCTTTCTGCCGGTGGGCACTTGCAGGTACCCGGCCACACCGGTGATCCCGCCAGCGGTGATCTCACCTCGCTTCAAGTGCGCGAAGACGGCGCGGCGATGCTGGTGACCACCACCGACGCGTTCACCGCCGAGCAGCTGCTCGCGGGCCAGGGCACCACGATCGTCATCCACGAGAAGTCGGACAACTTCGCCAACATCCCGGCCCGCTACTCGGACGCGGGCGCGGACGCGGAGACGCTCGCCACCGGTGACGCCGGCAAGCGGGTGGCTTGCGGTGTCATCACCGGCTAGCAAGACACGGCGCCGCATCGACTTCGCCGCCTCGCCCCGGCCCACGATCGGGGTGGAGTGGGAGTTCGCGCTCGTCGACGCCGAAACGCGCGACCTTTCCAACGAAGCCGCCACGGTGATCGCCGAGATCGGCGAAAACCCTAAGGTGCACAAGGAACTGCTGCGCAACACCGTCGAAGTCGTCACGGGCATCTGTGACACCACGCCGCAGGCGATGGAGGATCTGCGCTCGACGTTGCTCACCGCGCGCGAGATCGTCCGCGGGCACGGCATGGAGCTGTTCTGCGCCGGCACCCACCCGTTCGCGAAATGGTCTTCGCAGAAGCTGACCGACGCTCCCCGGTACGCCGAGCTGATCAAACGCACCCAGTGGTGGGGCCGGCAGATGCTGATCTGGGGAGTGCATGTGCACGTTGGCATTTCGTCGGCGCACAAGGTGATGGCGATCATCTCCTCGCTGCTGAACCAGTACCCGCACCTGCTGGCGCTCTCCGCGTCGTCGCCGTTCTGGGCCGGCGAGGACACCGGATATGCGAGCAACCGCGCGATGATGTTCCAGCAGCTGCCGACCGCCGGGCTGCCGTTCCAGTTCCAGAAGTGGAGCCACTTCGAGGGGTTCGTGCACGACCAGAAGAAGACCGGCATCATCGACCACATCAACGAAATCCGTTGGGACATCAGGCCGTCGCCGCACTTGGGCACCATCGAGGTGCGGATCTTCGACGGGGTGTCCAACCTGCGTGAGCTCGCGGCGCTGGTGGCGCTGACGCACTGCCTCATCGTGGACCTCGACCGCCGGCTCGACGCCGGGGAGTCGCTGCCCGTGATGCCGCCGTGGCATGTGCAGGAGAACAAGTGGCGGGCAGCGCGTTACGGGCTGGACGCGGTGATCATCCTGGACGCCGACAGCAACGAGCGGCTGGTCATCGAAGACCTCGACGATCTGCTGACGCGGCTGCAACCCGTGGCGCAATCGCTGGGCTGCGCCGACGAACTCGCATTGGTCGCACAGATTCCCGCTGTCGGTGCGTCGTATCAACGTCAGCGGCGCGTCGCCGAGGACAACGAGGGCGACCTACGTGCTGTGGTCGACGCGCTCATCGGCGAGCTGGAAATCTGATGGAAAGCAGCCGCGTCCTGCCGATGTTCCCGCTCGAGGTGGCCTTGCTGCCCGACGACGACCTTCCGTTGCGGATCTTCGAGCCGCGCTACTCGCAACTCGTTGCCGACTGCCTGGCTGCCGACGACCCCGTGTTCGGGGTCGTGTTGATCGCGGCGGGTCGGGAGGTCGGCGGGGCAGACAACCGCTACGACGTCGGCGCGCTGGCCCGCATCGTCGAGCATCGCGACCTCGGCGACGGGAAGTACACACTGCGCTGCCGGATTTCGGAACGCCTTCGGGTGCTGCAGTGGCTGTCCGACGACCCCTACCCTCGCGCCGAGGTGCGAAGCTGGCCCGACGAGCCCGACGCCGCGGTGGCCGCCGAGTCGATCGGCGAACTGCAAGAGCGGGTGCTGTCGTTGTTCGACCGGCTCGCTACGGCGCGCGGAGCCGAATTGCCGCCGCAGGACCTGCTTTTCGCCGGTGTGGCAATGGCGGAGACGCCCGGTGAGAAGTTGTACGCGCTGGCATCCACTGTGCCGATGGGGCAGGCCGACCGCTACTCGGTGCTGGCCGCGCCGTCGGCGCACGCGCGGCTGCAAGCGCTGTCGGAGGCCGTCGAGACGGTGGCCGCGATGATCGACTTCCAGCTGCGGGGCGAATAGCTTGGCGGGTTGCGCCCCTGTCGGCCACGTGCTGCGAGGCATTCCTCGCCTCGTTCAAGGTGTGCACCCCGACCGCAACGTCTCCGACACCGGCGCCTACTGCTACCGCATGCCCTCGCACCAGCCAGCGAAGCACTGAGCACCGGCGACGTCGCCGACAGCGCGGCCACGGTCATCATCGGCCAGCGCCTGCGGCCCGGATGCGACGACGCGTTCCTGACATGGCAGCACGACCTGAACAACGCGGCGTCGCGGTATCCGGGATTCGTCGGCGCCGAGGTGCTGCCGCCGTCGGCGGTGCGGCACGACTGGACGGTGGTGTACCGCTTCGACACTGTCGCAAACCTGCGCGCGTGGCTGAACAGCGCCACCCGCCAGGACCGGCTCGCGCAGGGCCGGGCCTTTCTCGACGGCCCGCGCACCCAACAGGTGATCAGCGGCAGCGCCAAGCCTCCCGACCAGCTGGTCACCGCGGTGGTGACTCACCGGGTGGCACCCGAACAGGTGGACGACTTCCTGGCCTGGCAGGAGCGAATGCGGTTGGCGGAGAGCCGCTTTCCGGGGTTCCGTGGCTCTGAGCTGTTCCGGCCCATCGACGGCGTCCAGGACGAGTGGACGGCGATGTACCGGTACGATACTTCGGCTGACCTCGATGCCTGGTTGCTCTCATCTGAGCGGCGACAACTCCTGGCCGACGGCAAGAAGTTCAGGGACTTCAAGATTCGGACCGTCGACC
>JBAPQQ010000346.1:0-9593 GCA_049280695.1 Mycobacterium sp. | reverse complement strand
GCGCAGGGCGGCGCGACGATCCTGACCGTCTGCTCCGGGGCCTTCGTGGCGGGCGCCGCCGGCCTGCTGGACGGGCGCCGGTGTACGACGCACTGGATGCACGCCGAACAGCTGGCGCGGATGTACCCGACTGCGCGGGTCGACCGCGATGTTCTGTTCGTCGACGACGGAAACCTGATCACCAGCGCCGGGACCGCGGCCGGAATCGACGCCTGCCTGCACCTGGTGCGTCGCGAGCTCGGCAGCAGAGTCACCAACATCATCGCGCGCCGGATGGTGGTGCCACCGCAGCGCGACGGAGGGCAGCGGCAGTTCATCGACCAGCCGGTGCCGACGCACTGCTCGCCCGGCTTCGCGCCTCAGCTCGACTGGATCCTGGCGAATCTCGGCAAAGCGCACTCGGTGGCAACGCTGGCCCGCCGCGCCAGCATGTCGGAACGCACGTTCGCGCGAAAGTTTGTGGAGGAGACCGGAAGAACGCCGATGCAGTGGGTCACCGACCAGCGAGTGCTCTATGCCAGGCGGCTGCTGGAGGAGACCGATCTGGACGTCGACCGGATCGCCGAACGCTGCGGCTTCGGCACCGCGACGCTGTTGCGCCACCATTTCCGCCGACTCGTGGGCGTCACACCCTCGGATCACCGGCGCAGGTTCGCCTGCGTCGGCGCAGTCTGCGAGCAGCCGGCCTGAAGGTCAGCTTCGCCGCACAATGCGTAGCGACCGTCCCCGGTCTGCTCCACCAAGCCGTCGTCCAGCAGGGACGCCAGCGCGCGGTCGCGTTGGTCGGTATCTGTCGGCCACGCCACGTCGAGCTGCCGTCTGGAAACAGGAAAATCATTGGCGCGCAGCACATCCAGTAACCGGCCGCGCACCTGACGGTCGGTACCCGCGTAGGCCTGCGGGCGGCGCACCGGCGCGTCGGACGGCGGATAGCCGGCGGCCCGCCACGCGCAAGCACTGAGCGGGCACGTCCCGCACCGTGGTGAGCGGCCGGTGCACACCGTCGCGCCCAGCTCCATCAGCGCCACCGAGAAGCGTGCTGCAGAACCGTCTTCCGGCAGCAGGGCTTCGACGTCGGCGAGGTCGCGCGCGCTGCCCGCGGCGTCGGCGATCCCGCGGGCCACACGGGCGACGACCCGTCGAACGTTGGTGTCCACCACCGGGACTCGACGCCCGTAGGCGAAGCACGCCACCGCACGCGCGGTATACGCGCCGACGCCCGGAAGACAGAGCAGAGTCTGCACGTCGTCGGGGACCACGTCGTGGTAGTCGCGGGCGATCACCGTCGCGCACTCGTGCAACCGCTTCGCGCGGCGCGGATAACCGAGCTTTCCCCAGGCCCGCAGCACGTCGGCAGCGCTGGCCGCCGCCGTCGCCGACGGCGTCGGCCAACGGTCGACCCATGCTTCCCATACCGGCTGAACCCGTGGCACCGGCGTCTGCTGCAGCATGAACTCGCTGACCAGGATCTGCCAGGGACTCACCCCGGGACGTCGCCACGGCAGGTCGCGCGCAGCCACGTCGTACCAACCGATCAACTGACCGGCGTCGATGCTCATCTGCCGTCGCGGGTGATTGCAGTGCACAATGTCACCCATGCCGCACACGAACCCCGCCAGCGCCTGGAAAGCACTCAAGGAGGGTAACGAGCGGTTCGTCGCCGGTCAGCCCGCGCACCCGAGCCAGAGCGTCGAGCATCGCGCCAGCCTGGCGGACGGGCAGCGTCCGATCGCGGTGGTGTTCGGCTGCTCGGACAGCCGGGTGGCCGCCGAGATCATCTTCGACCAGGGACTCGGCGACATGTTCGTGGTCCGCACGGCGGGCCACGTCATCGACTCGGCCGTCCTCGGCTCGATCGAGTACGCGGTAGCGGTGCTCGACGTTCCGTTGATCGTGGTGCTCGGCCACGACTCGTGCGGCGCCGTGAAGTCCACGCTGGAGGCCCTCGACAACGGGGTGATTCCCCGCGGTTACGTCCGTGACCTGGTGGAACGGGTGTCGCCTTCGGTGCTTACCGGTCGGCGGGAAGGGCTGAGCCAGGTCGACGAGATCGAGGCGCACCATGTCCGCGAGACGGCCGCGCAGCTGTTGTCGCGGTCAACCGCGATCCTGGAGCGGATACCCACGGGCGAACTGGCGATCGTCGGTCTGACCTACCACCTGGCCGACGGGCGGGTGGTGTTGCGCAACAGCGTCGGCGACATCGGCGAATTTCCTCCGGCGTAGTTAGCCGGCGACACGCCGAGCAGCCTCGGACGGCTCACGGTGACCTGGGCTTACCGTGAGAACGTGCTGGATCTCGAACCGCAGGGCCCACTGCCGGCGCAGATTTACTGGCGCCGCCGCGCGTTGGCCGGGGGCATCGCGGCCGTCGTGATCGCCATCGTCGCCGCGGTTGTCTTCACGGTGATGTCGGGCAACTCGAATGTGGACAACAAGAACAGCGCGAAGCCCTCCGACGTGCCCGCATCGCAGGCGCCCAACCCGCAGCCCGAGGTCAAGTCCCCGATCACGCCGCTGCCACCCGTGGCGCCACAGACACCCACCGCCACCGCGGCGGTCATGCCGCCGCCAGTGCTCAAGGACGGCGATGACTGCCCCGATTCCACACTCGCCGTCAAGGGCATCACCAGTCAACCGCAGTACGTCGTCGGCGAGCAGCCGAAGTTCACGATGGTGGTGACCAACATCGGGTTGGTGGCCTGTCAGCGCGACGTGGGCGCAGCCGTCCTGGCCGCCTATGTGTACTCACTCGACAACCAGCGGCTCTGGTCCAACCTGGACTGCGCCCCGTCGAACGAGACACTGGTGAAGCAGTTCAGCCCCGGCGAGCAGGTGACCACCGAAGTCACTTGGACCGGAATGAGTTCCGCACCGCAGTGCCCGCTGCCGCGCCAACCGATCGGACCCGGCACATACAACCTCGTCGTGCAACTGGGAAATCTGCGCTCCGCGCCGGTGCCATTCATCATCGCACCCCACGGGCCGGCGCCGGGCCCGGTGTCCCCGTTGCCAACCGAGACGCCGCCGGCCGGCTGAGCCGTACTATCCGAGCCGGTCGGCGATCGTCGACTCGGCCAGCTGCGACAAGCCTTCGCGGATGTGCCGCGACCACATAGCGCCGATGCCTTCCACCTTCTGCAGGTCGCTGGCACTGGCCGCCAGCAGACCCTGCAGTGATCCGAAAGCGCGCACCAGCAGGTCGATGTGCGCGAACTGCAGCCGGGGTATGCCGGCCATCGCCCGGTAGCCGCGTGCGCTCATCGCCGAGTCCTGCGCTTCGGTGGTGGACGGATAGCCGAAAACCTTTGACAGCGCGGTCAAGTCGAGAAGCTCGGCGTCAGACAGCTGGTCGAGGTCGTCGAGTGTGGATGCCACCTGCTCACCCGTCGGAGGTTCGGGATTGGCGTGGTAGTCGCGGACGATCAGCTCACGGGCCACGTGGTTGCCGCCCACCAGTTCCTCGAGCTGCAACTTGAGCTGGCGGCCGTCGGTACCGAGTTCCACCACGTGCTCGTCGATTTCGAGGCTGATGCGCCGGACCATCTCCAGACGCTGCACCGCGGTCATCACGTCGCGCAGCGTGACGAAGTCCTCGATCTCGGCCGTCGACAACTGGCGGTGCACCTCGTCGAGGCGGGACTTGTAGCGCTCGAGGGTCGCGACGGCCTGATTGGCCCTCGACAGGAGGGTGGCCGAGTCAGCCATCACGTGCCGCTCGCCGGCAACGTACACCGTCACGATGCTCATCGAATGACTAACGGAGACGACGGGATAACCCGTCTGGATCGCGGTGCGTTCGGCAGACCTGTGCCGGGTGCCGGATTCGTCGGTGGGAATCGACGGGTCGGGCACCAGCTGCACGTTGGCCCGCACGATGCGGCTGCCGTCGGTCGACAGCACCAGGGCCCCGTCCATCTTCGACAGCTCCCGAAGGCGTGTCGGGGCGAACCGGACGTCGAGCGAGAACCCGCCGTCGCAGATCGACTCGACACGCTCGTCGTGACCCAACACGATCAGGGCACCGGTGCGGCCGCGCAGTATTCGCTCCAGTCCGTCGCGCAGCGGGGTGCCCGGCGCAAGGCGCCGCAGCGTCTCCCGCAGGGCCGGATGCACCAGCGGCGCCGTGTTCTGGCTGCGGTCGGGCGTCGTCATAGCCAACGTGGCCTGTCGTCCTTCGTCGTATGTGCCGGTTCCTCGACCGTAATCTCAGCCAGCAGCGCCAGTGCACCATTGATGGTTTTCGCCGGAAGCGCGCACATCCCGGCGGGCACCGAGTTGAACCCGTGCGGGATCAGTGCCGTGGTGAACCCGAGTCGAGCAGCCTCGGCGAGTCGGCGCTCCATGCCGCTGACACGCCGGAGGTCACCGGCGAGGCCCACCTCACCGATGACCACTGCGGAGGCGGGCAGTGGCCGGTTCCGGCATGCGGACGCCATGGCCAGCGCTACGGCGAGGTCGGCGGACGGGTCGGTGAGCCGCATGCCGCCGACCGTCGACAGATAGATGTCGGCGCCCAGCATGGCCGGCATTCTGCAGCGTTTCGCCAACACGGCGCTGATCATCGCTGCACGCGACTGGTCGATACCGCTCACCGCTCTTCTCGGGGCGGCATTGGGCGTGGGCACCAGCAGCGCCTGCACCTCGCCGATCAGCGGACGTTTGCCGTCGAGGGTGACGGTGACGGCCGTGCCGGGTACCGGCTCGGGACGCTGATCGAGGAACAACCCGGATGGATCGGCGACGCATTCGATGCCGCTTTCGTGGAGCTGGAAGCAACCGACCTCGTCGGCCGCGCCGAAACGGTTCTTGACCCCGCGAACCATCCGCAGCATCGACTGCCGGTCGCCTTCGAAGTGCAACACCACGTCCACCAAATGTTCCAGCGTTCTCGGGCCGGCGATCGCGCCGTCCTTGGTGACGTGACCGACCAGGATCATCGCGACACCGCTGCGCTTGGCCGCCGTGGTCAACGCGGTGGTGACGGCCCGGACCTGCGTGACGCCGCCCGTCACGCCGTCGGCGTCGGTGGTGGACATCGTCTGCACTGAGTCCACCACCACCAGGGTGGGACGCACCGTGTCGATGTGGGCCAGCACGTTGTCGAGGTCCGAGTCGGCCGCCAGGTACACCTCGGCGTGGCTGCAGCCGGTGCGCTCGGCACGCATCCTGATCTGCCCGGCCGACTCCTCGCCCGAGACGTACAGCGCCCTGCGCCCGGCGCGAGCCCACTGGTGCACGACCTTGAGCAGGAGGGTGGACTTGCCGACGCCGGGCTCACCGGCGAGCAGCGCGACCGACCCGGGTACCACACCACCGCCCAGCACTCGGTCGAGTTCGTCGACACCCGTCGGGTCGTGCCGGGTGGAGTCGGGTGGAATCGAACTCATCGGCACCGCGACTGAATCGAGCGGCCGCTGGGACCGGCCTCCCACGATCTTGATCGGCGCAGTCTCGTCGACAGTGCCCCAGGTGCCGCACTCCGGGCACCGGCCGACCCACTTGCTCATCACATGCCGGCATTCCGAGCAGCGGAATTGGGTGCGTGTCTTGGCCACGCCGAGACGGTATCGGCGGGGTCCGACAGGTAGTTAGTGACCTTCGCCCGACGGCGGCGCCTGCTCCTGCCGCGGAGCGGCCTCGCCAGCACTGACGGGCACCGCGACCTTGGCCTCACCGGCACGTTCGAACTTGAATACGAAGTCGTACGTCAACGCATTGCTGATCGGCTTGGCCAGTTTCACGGCGGCGGTCGCCGTCGAAGCTTCGGACTGCGCCGGCAAGGCCTCCGCTTCGGCGCCCCGGGGTTTGTCGACGATCAGCAGCCCGGTGGCCGGAATCTGCGGGTTTGACGGCCGCAGGGTGACGGACCCGACCTCGGAGGTGATGCCGACGAGTCGGTCTTTCTGGGTGTCCGATTGATTGGTGGCGACGAAGACCAGGTCGACAGTTTCCCCAGGAGCTTGTGAGGCGCCGGTGATCTGCGCGCGGATGTGGACATCACGCAGCGCGATGGCGCCAACGCTGGCGCTGGTGCCGTTGACGGCGGGCTGCTGGGTGGCGGTTTGGGACTGCTGTCCCGATGAGCATCCGGTCAGCGTAGAAGCGACCAGGGCGGCGGTGACGACCCCCGCGCCGAAAGCCGATCCACGGGTGGGGAAGAGGTTCACTGAAGTCTCCTGCTGGGCTTGAACTGGCACGGATTCGGCCCACTCCTGGCCGTCAGCGTTCGACTATGCACAGTAGTAGGTCGAGGGCCGGCAGCGAAGCGGCGGGCACGGTTTGACCGCGGCCTGGCGGCGACGTGTGCCTCGACCAGTTACCTGCGGTGCGGCCGAATAAACCACCGGCAAGCATGTATTCGCCGCGGTGTCAAGTCCCAATGTTCACTTACTGTGCCCCTGACCTGCACCGTTGTTGAACGCGTGGCACGGCGCCGTGTTAGCATGGAGTGGCGAAAGGGGCTCGAATCAGATGATTTTCAAGGTCGGAGACACCGTTGTCTATCCACACCACGGTGCCGCGTTGATCGAAGCGATCGAAACCCGAACCATAAAAGGCGAACAGAAGGAATATCTCGTCTTGAAGGTTGCCCAGGGTGACCTGACCGTTCGAGTACCTGCGGAAAATGCCGAATATGTGGGTGTTCGCGACGTGGTCGGACAGGAGGGCCTCGACAAGGTCTTCCAGGTGCTGCGCGCGCCGCACACCGAAGAGCCCACCAACTGGTCTCGCCGCTACAAAGCCAACCTCGAGAAGCTGGCTTCCGGCGACGTCAACAAGGTCGCCGAGGTGGTCCGCGACCTGTGGCGCCGCGACCAGGAGCGTGGCCTGTCGGCGGGCGAGAAGCGGATGCTGGCCAAGGCGCGCCAGATCCTGGTCGGCGAGCTCGCGCTGGCCGAGAACACTGACGACGCGAAGGCGGAGACCATCCTCGACGAGGTTTTGGCCGCCGCCTCCTGAGGGATGAGCACAGTCGCGGTCGTTCCGGCCGCGGGTTCGGGTGACCGCCTGGGCGCAGGCACACCGAAGGCGTTCGTCCGTCTGGGCGGGCAAACCCTCTTGGAGCGGGCGCTTGCCGGTCTGCGGGACTCGGGTGCGGTCGACGCCGTCGTGGTCGCGGTGCCCCCCGACCGCACCGACGAAGCCAAGCTGATCCTCGGCGCTGACGCGACCGTGGTGGCCGGCGGCTCCCATCGCACCGAGTCGGTTCGGCGGGCGCTGGCCGCTGTCGGAAACCCCGAGCTGGTCCTGGTGCATGACGCCGCCCGAGCGCTGACGCCGCCCGCGATGATCGCCCGAATCGTCGGCGCATTGGGCGAGGGCCATCAGGCCGTCATCCCCGGGCTGCCGGTCAGCGACACGATCAAGGCGGTGGACGCAAACGAGGACGTGATCGCGACGCCCGCCCGTGCGGGCCTCCGGGCGGTGCAGACGCCGCAGGGCTTCCACACCGAACTGCTGCTGCGCGCCTACGAACACTCCGAAACTGCCGACGTGACCGACGATGCGTCGATGGTGGAGAACGTCGGCGGGCAAGTGCACGTCGTCGACGGCGACCCGCTGGCATTCAAGATCACCACCGCGCTCGACCTGCTGCTGGCCGAGGCGGTGGTGAGCAGGTGACGGATCTGCGCGTCGGCCTGGGCACCGACGTACATCCCATCCAGCCGGGGCGGCCGTGCTGGTTGCTGGGCCTTCTTTTCGAGGGCTTCGACGGGTGCAGCGGACATTCCGACGGTGACGTAGCCGCGCACGCGCTGTGCGACGCGCTGTTGTCGGCCGCCGGGCTCGGCGACATCGGCGAGGTCTTCGGGGTGGACGACCCGCGCTGGGACGGCGTCACGGGCAGCGCCATGCTCAGCCATGTCCGGGGGCTCCTCAGGATGCAGGGTTTGCGGGTGGTCAATGCCGGCGTGCAGGTGATCGGCAACCGGCCGAAGATCGCGCCGCGCCGGGAGCAGGCGCAGCACGTGCTGTCGAATCTGCTGGACGCGCCCGTGTCGGTGGCGGCGACGACCACCGACGGGCTGGGGTTGACGGGCCGCGGCGAAGGCCTGGCGGCCATCGCGACGGCTTTGGTGGTCCGCGACCAATAGGCCGGTAAGCTGGCACGTCGTGACCGCCGCGGACGTGAGGAGCGAGACAGGAACTCGCACTCGGCTTCGGCTCTACGACACCTATACCGGTGTGTTGCGCGACTTCGTGCCGCTGCGCGACGGCCACGCCTCGATCTACCTGTGCGGCGCCACCGTGCAAGGCCTACCGCACATCGGCCATGTGCGCAGCGCCGTTGCGTTCGACGTGTTGCGGCGCTGGTTGATGGCACGCGGCCTCGACGTGGCGTTCATCCGCAACGTCACCGACATCGACGACAAGATCCTCAACAAGGCAGCCGACGCGGGACGGCCGTGGTGGGAGTGGGCCGCCACCCACGAGCGTGCGTTCACTGCCGCCTACGACGCGCTGGGCGTGCTGCCGCCGTCGGCGGAGCCCCGGGCCACCGGACACATCACGCAGATCGTGGAGTTGATCCAGAGGCTGGTCGACCGCGGCAATGCGTACACCGGCGCCGGCGATGTGTACTTCGACGTGCTGAGCTTCGGTGACTACGGCAAGCTGTCGGGGCACAGGATCGACGACGTCCACCAAGGTGAGGGCGCCGGCGCGGGCAAACGCGACCAGCGCGACTTCACGCTGTGGAAGGGCGCCAAACCCGGCGAACCGTCATGGCCCACCCCGTGGGGCCGCGGCCGGCCCGGCTGGCACTCCGAATGCGTGGCCATGGCCCATGAGTATCTGGGGCCGGAGTTCGACATCCATTGCGGCGGGATGGATTTGGTGTTCCCGCACCACGAGAACGAGATCGCCCAGGCCTGCGCGGCCGGCGACCGGTTCGCCCGGTACTGGCTGCACAACGGCTGGGTCACCATGGGCGGCGAGAAGATGAGCAAGTCGCTGGGCAATGTGCTGTCCATTCCCGCTGTGCTGCAACGGGTTCGGCCCGTCGAACTGCGCTACTACCTCGGCAGCGCGCACTACCGGTCCATGCTCGAGTTCTCCGAGACAGCACTGCAAGACGCCGTCAAGGCGTACACCGGGCTCGAGGACTTCCTGCACCGCGTCCGCACCCGGGTCGGCGCCGTGGTACCCGACTCGTGGACCCCACGGTTCGCCGCCGCCCTCGACGACGACCTCTCGGTGCCGATTGCCCTGGCGGAGATACACCACTCCCGTGCCGAAGGCAACCGGGCGCTGGAGGCCGGCGACCACGACACCGCGCTGGCCCGTGCCAGTGAAATCCGTTCCATGATGAGTGTTTTGGGCTGTGATCCCCTCGACGAGCGCTGGGAGTCGCGTGACGAGACGTCGGCCGCGCTGGCTGCGGTCGACGTGCTCGTGCACGCCGAGCTCGAGCGACGCGAGGCAGCCCGCGCGCAGCGCGACTGGGCGCTGGCCGACGACATCCGCGATCGGCTGAAGAAGGCGGGCATCGAAGTCACCGACACCGCCGACGGCCCGCAGTGGTCGCTGATCGACGGCGACAAGTAGATGCCCGGCAACTCGCGGCGCCGAGGTGCGGTCCGCAAGCC
>JBAPQQ010000345.1:0-4144 GCA_049280695.1 Mycobacterium sp. | reverse complement strand
GCGCCGGTGCCTGCGCGGGCGCGAACAACCCGTTCTGCACGGCCTTGGGAACGCTGGCGGGCGAGGCTGCCATGTCCTGCAGGATCTCCACGCACGGCACGCCGGGACTCGTTCCCGTCAGCGGGCTGGCCGTCGCTGGATGGCTGGACGCCATAGCCCAGTACATCCCCGCAGTCGCGAAGGCGGTGATCGCCAAGCGAGTTGTGGTCCGCGACATGTGTTCCTCGGTTCCTTCGACCCTGATTTGCCTCGGCCCGAAAGTAGCTTGACCCGCGCGAATTGGCCGGAGCGACAATTGCTTTTATAGAAACGTTGTGAATGAGAAGCGCAACGGTGATCGCGCGTCGAGGCGGCCCCGCCCGCACTGACCAGCGCGCCCCACGACACCACCCGATACCGTGTTCGAGTGCACAATCCGTCGGTAGCCCACGGCGCCGCATCAGCGACGGGTGCTTTCCGATGCTGAGTTCCGGCATGGTTTTCGCGGGCTACCGCGTCGAGCGGGCCCTCGGCGCCGGCGGAATGGGCGCGGTCTACCTGGTAGAGGATCCGCACCTGCCGCGACACGACGCGCTCAAGGTGTTGTCCGCCGACCTCTCGCGCGACCCCGGACTTCCGTGGCGGTTCGTGCGGGAAGCCGACGCCGCGGCAAGCTCGACCACCCCAACATCGTGTCGGTCTACAACCGCGGCGAGACCGGGGACGGACAGCTGTGGATCGCAATGCAGTTTGTCGACAGTACCGACGCCGACGCCGCGCTGCGTGACGGCACGATGACGGCGGTGCGTGCGGTTCCGGGACACCGTCGTCGTCACCGCAAGGGCCGGCGGCCACCGACGTTCCTGCGTCGGCGTTGCGGTCGATCCTGCTGACCGCGTCCGATATCCCGGGCAACTCAGGAGCGGGGGCGTTGGTTCTCGCGCAGGACAGTGCCGAGTTGCTGGACGACTCGGTGACCGTCGACAACCAAGCCTGCTTGAGTGCGTGGGCGCCCGCGCAACAGCCGGTGTACGCAAACGCCGGCCCACTTGCTCCAAAGGGATCACAAGGCGCCGCGGTGCAGGAACTGCGTTCCGTCACCGCCAAACCGCTGCAGGACAGTGTTGTTCAGGCCGCCGTCGCGATGCAGTCACAACTCGCGGCCATCGGTTTCGTCCAGATTCAGCAGCAGAAGTGGCACACGTGCGCCGGCGCCGCAATCACCGTGACGCCCCCCGGGGGAGGGCGCGCAGACATGGGAGTTCGGGCGGCCGGTGACCAGCGGCGGTGCCGTGTCCATCGGGGCGAAGCTGCGCGGCGGCGAGGCATCCTGTCAGCACGGCATGGCCGCAGCCGGCAACGTGGTGATCGACATCCGCCAGTGCCGGCCTCAGGGCGGCAACGACGTGGCTGCCCTCGTTTCGGCCACCGCCGAAAAGGTGCCCCGCCAATGACTGAGTTTTGTTCTGTCACAGGAGGATCGAGAGTGCGATCGCGTTCGCTTACCCGAGCCGCAGGATTTCTTCTGGTTGCGGCGGTGGCCGCATCGTGTGCCACGGAAGGCACTCCGGTCGCAGAGACGACGTCGTCGTCGGCCACCTCGAATGCGTCCGCGCCCGACGCCACCAATGCACCGTCACCGACCCCGAAGTCCGACGAAGACCAGATGCGCGACACGGTCATGGCCTTCCAGGACGCGTTCAACACGCAGAACTGGGACGCCTACCTGAACCTGATGTGCCGTGCGATGCGGGAACAGTTCACCGCGCCGGTGATGGAGAGGCTGAAGAAAACGCGCGCGCCGATTCGTTTCTGTCGCAGGTGATTTCGGTCAAGTCGAAGGTCGACGGCGACAACGCCACCGCCACACTGGACGCTCAGAACGAGCTGCTGGGGCGCCAGACGGTCGATCTCCCGCTGGTCCGCGAAGACGGGTGGAAGATCTGCAAGGTCGCCTAGTTCCTGAGCGTCACAACCCGTACTGGTCGTCGACGATGCCCAGCCAGATCTGGGCGGCGTCGATGGCAACCTTCTCACTGATGAACGCGTGCTGCGTGCCGGTGTACATGTCGCGAAACGCACGCTCGATCCTGCCGCCTTCGCGTATCGAGGTGGTGCCCGCCGCCAGATGCGCCCATTCCGCACAGGCTCGTGCGACGTCCGTGGCGTAGACCGCCGACACGCGCATGTCCGCGCGCATCTTCGGTGTCAGGTCGTCGCCTGCGGCCACTGCAGCTTCTGCCGCCGTGAAGGCGTCGAGCACCAGGAGGCGGGCCGCCCGCCACGCCGCGACGTGGTGAGCAAGACCCTTCTGAAAGGTCGGCCTGGTGGCCAGCGTCGCCATGTCGCTCATCCGCACCTTCGTGGCGGCGAGTTCCTCGACGTCGTCGAGCATGCTCTTGGCGACGCCGAGCGCCCAGGAGGCGTGACCGGCGGCGGTCACCGCCATCAGCCCCATGCGGCTGGGCGCCGAGTTGCCGCGGAGCGGTTCGCGACTGAACAACGTCGTGGTCCGGAACTCGGGCACGAAGACGTCTTGGGCGTTGTAGTCGTAGGAGCCGGTGCCCTTGAGCCCTTGGACGTGCCATCCGTCGGTGAAGGTGATCTCCTCTCGTGGCACGTACGCGACTCGCATTTCGGGTAGGCCCTCGCTGATCAAGCGGACCTGGCCGTCCTCCATCGGCATGAAGCCGGCAGCGATGTACGCCGAGTGCCCGGTGCCGGAGCCGAAGTTCCATGCCCCGCTCAGGCGGTAACCGCCGTCGACGACCACGCCCTGGCCGTTGGGAAAGAACTGACCGCCAATGGCGACGCGATTGTCGTTGCGGCTGAACACCTCTGCGAAGCCCTCGTCGGGGAGGTAGGTGGCGGCGGCGAACGCCGACGGCAGGTTTGCGATTCCGATCCAGCCGAAAGAGCCATCCTGCCAAGCCATTTCGATCCAGGTCTCGATCATCTCGGCCAACGACGGTTCGAGGCCGCCTGCTGCCGCGGGATTGAACGCGGACATCAAGCCGCTGGCCCACATCTCGTCGACGATCGCCGGACTGAGGGTGCGCAGCCGCTCGGACCCTGCCGCCTCAGAGCGCACCAGGTCGCGCATCCTGCGGGCGCGATCGACGACCCGCTCACACACTTCTGTCACGACGTCATCGCCTCCATCAGAAGACCAGCAGTTGCGAAATCGTGCGCTGCGGACATGCCATCGCCGATGTCCGGGTGGTCAGTTCGGATTCCGGCTCCCCAGCCTAGGGGGCAGCCAGGACCACCGGTGTTTCTGTCCCGCGGGAAGGGTTGGATGGTTACCCGGCGGCGGGGACACCATCGAATCTGCGTCCGCCGAGGGCCCTACGCGCGTGCACCATCGGTTTCGATACGTCGGTTTGTCGCGGCCGTGTTGCGAGTGAGCGATGAGACCCGCGAGCGGGTGCGACGCATCGGCCGCGAGGAGTTTGGTGGCGCGTCGGCCGACGAGACCGTGCGACGGCTCATCGACGAACACTGGCGGGCAAGAGCCATCGCCGCGGTGCGCCACTACCGAGAGACCGATCCCCAGGGCTGGGCACAGTATCTTGCCGCGGCCGAGGAGGCGGCGAGTGCCGACGCGCCGATAACCGACGAGTGGGCAGGCGAGCACCGGTGAGGCAAAGCCCGCCGATCGAGCCCGGACAGGTATGGTTCGTCGACTTCGATTTCGTGCGCGGCCGCGAGCAAGGCAAAGACCGACCAGCCCTGGTGGTGTCGTCACGCTTTCACCTCGACTTGACCGCGAATCAACTCGTCAGCGTGCTGCCGATGACCAGCGTCGAACGTCCCGGGTGGGTCCATCGTGTACGGGTTGGCTCAGCTGCAGGCTGGGTGATCACCGAACAGGTTCGTACGGTCGCCGCCAACCGATTCCGCCGATACGCACCCGAAATCACGCTCGCAGCCGACGAACTGAACGACGTACGACACGTGCTAGCGCAAATGCTGATCGTGTAAGGGCTGCGCTACACCGACCTCTGGGTGATGAGCGCGGCGGCGCCGTCCCCAAGACCTGACTCAACCGCGTCTGACCCGCACCGGCGGGCCGCTTGTCGAGTGCGGTGCGGTTCCGCCGGCAACTTCCGCCACCCGAGCGGAAGTTCAACCTGCGGCGGATCTTGGCGGATAAGTGCAATCG